>CALKUG010000039.1 GCA_937996765.1 uncultured Ignavibacteria bacterium | reverse complement strand
GGGTAACCCCGTGTTTAGTTACCTTGGTGAAGTACTTGTTGCAGCAACTACTACTACTGCCCCTGTTGCACAAGCGGTTACCGCAACACCTGCACCTGCACCTGCAGTTCAGGCTTCTGCTTCAGTTGCATCAACTCCCGCACCGATTGTAGAAAAAGTTGCACCTCCAAAGGGTGTTCCCGCCCCCGCTGCTCCTTCGGTACGCAGATTGGCTCGTGAACTTGGAATAGATATTAATGTTGTTCCCGGTTCGGGCCCACGTGGTAGAATCTCAATCGAAGATGTTAAGGGCTTTGTTAAGGCACTTAACTTGGGTAGAGCTTCACTGCCTTCACATTCATCTTCAGCTGCCCCTGCAATTGGTCACTCACATGTGCCGCTCCCCGATTTCTCAAAGTTTGGCGCGATCGAAAAACAACCAATGTCAACCATACGTTACAAAACCGCCGAGCATCTTAGCAATGCTTGGGCTACCATCCCACATGTAACGCAGTTTGATAAAGCAGATATTACCGAGCTCGAAAAAATGCGTAAGGTTCTCGCTCCTTCTGTTCAAGCAAAAGGTGGCAAGCTTACCATGACGGCCATTCTTGCCAAAGTTATTGCGCAAGGACTTAAACAATTCCCGCAATTCAATGCGGCTGTGGATATGCTTAACAAAGAGTTGGTATTTAAAAAATACTATAATGTGGGCATAGCAGTTGATACCGACCGCGGACTCATTGTTCCCGTTCTTCGCGATGTTGATAAAAAAGGTCTTACTCAGATTGCGGTTGATTTAAATACCATTTCGCAAAAAGCTCGCGATAGAAAAGTTTCCCCTGCCGATCTCGAAGGAGGTTGTTTTACAATTTCTAATCTTGGCGGAATAGGCGGAACCTATTTCACACCAATTGTAAACTCCCCCGAAGTCGCAATCCTTGGTGTTTCAAAAGGTGGTTTCGAACCCGTTTATAATAACGGAGCATTTGAACCTCGTTTAATGTTGCCGCTCTCGCTTTCCTACGACCACCGTATTATAGACGGAGCGGATGCAATCCGTTTCTTGCGCTATGTTATTGATAACCTTGAGCAGCCGTTGCGCTTGCTTTTAGACTAAGAGAAGAGGAAAGCTAAAATGATTGAAACAGATGTAGTTGTAATTGGTGGCGGTCCCGGTGGATACGCTGCCGCGTTTGCCGCTGCCGATCACGGTATGCAGGTAACATTGGTAAACCTGGATAAAAATCCCGGTGGTGTGTGCTTGTATAAAGGATGTATTCCTTCCAAAGCATTGCTGCATATAGCCAAATTGGTTAATGAAACCGAAGAAGCTTCGCATTGGGGTTTGGAATATCAAAAACCTGTAATTCACCTCGATAAAATGCGCGCTTGGAAAGATAGCGTTATCGCTAAAATGACAGGCGGTCTCGGCGTTCTCACAAAACAACGCAAAGTGAACTATGTACAAGGTTACGCAAGTTTTGCGGATTCTTACACATTGAATATTAAGAAATCCGACGGCACCGAAGATCAGTTAAAATTTAACAAAGCCATTATTGCCATAGGCTCTATCATCACCACCATCCCCTCATTAATGATTAACTCACCCCGTTTGTTAAACTCAACAACGGCACTCGAGTTACCTGAAATTCCGGGTTCAATGTTAGTAATTGGCGGGGGATATATTGGTCTTGAGCTTGGCTCGGTGTATGCCGCATTGGGAACAAAAGTCTCGGTTGTGGAAATGACCAACGGACTCCTACCGGGTGCAGACCGCGATTTGGTGCAACATCTCCAAAAGCGTGTGGAAGCAAAGTTCGACAAAATTATGCTGAGCACCAAAGTTCAGAAGCTTGAAGATGTTGGAAACGGAATCAAAGTTGCGATGCAGGATAAAGACGGAAAAGATTTTGATGTAACGTACGATTATGTGCTTATGTCAATTGGCCGTCGACCCTCGGTTGAAGGACTTGGTCTCGAGAACACAAAAGTTACCACCACACCTCGCGGTCATATTGTGGTTGACCCACAACGCCGCACGGTGGAAGATCATATCTATGCCATCGGTGATATTGCCGGCGACCCCATGCTTGCGCACAAAGCAAATCACGAGGCGCACATTGCAGTGGCTGCAATTGCCGGAAGCAAAGCGATTTACGAACCCCGCGCAATACCTGCGGTGGTGTTCACCGATCCCGAAATTGCTTGGGCAGGAATAACCGAATTAGAAGCTCAGGCGCAAGGCATTGAGTACGAAGTTGGTAAATTCCCTTGGGCTGCCTCGGGCAGAGCAACAACGCTCGGCAGAAACGACGGCTTAACCAAGGTTATTGTAGATCCTAAAACGGAACGTAT
>CALKUG010000038.1 GCA_937996765.1 uncultured Ignavibacteria bacterium | reverse complement strand
TGCAATTAAAATCGGGAATGCCGGATGTACCCGTGAGAGATATCGTTTTACAAAAGCGTGATAATGATATTGTTGTTGCTACGTTTGGTCGTGGATTCTACATTATAGATGATTATTCATCATTACGTAATATCACCAAAGCTTCACTGGATCAAGATGATGCAGTATTCCCGGTGCGCGAGGGTTTGATGTATGTTCCTTCAACAGGAAGATACGGACAAGGGCATACGTACTACAAAGCTCCGAATCCTGATTTTGGTGTATCATTTACTTACTACATAAAATCAGTTCCTAAAACAAAGAAGCAACTTCGCAAAGAGAAAGAAAAAGAATTGTTCGAGGCAGGTAAGCCTATTCCTCAACTTTCTGATGAGGATAGAATTGCGGAATCGAGAGAAGTTTCTCCCTACTTGCAGTTCACAATTAAAAATCAATCGGGTAACGAAGTTCGAAAACTTTTTGCTTCGGCATCAAAAGGAATGAACCGTATTACTTGGGATTTTACCTATTCGCCGTTCCAACCACTTTCAGAGAATAGCAAGTTTGATCCCACAGCAAAAGTTGCCGGTAGTACATTTGTACTGCCAGGAGCTTACTCTGTTACGGCAGAGCTTATATCATCCGACAGTGCAAAACAGATTGGTAATCAACCATTTGAAGCAAAGCTGCTCAGAAACTCAACTTTACCTTTTGAGGATTCGCTCAAATTAGTGGCGTATCAAAAAGAAGCTAATGAGATTGCAAGAACCATTTATGGCACTTACAACTATTTGCAAAAGATGCTGAAACAGGTTGAGCAATTACGTCTGACAGCCCATGTAACCCCCGGAGTTCCTCGTACAATAAATGATGAACTCGAAAACTTATGGATGAGGTTAGATGATATTTCGTTGAAGTTTCAGCGTCGTGGAGCACGCCCGAGTGTAGAAGAAACACCACCTTCAGCTGTAACTCTGTTTGAAAGATTGGAGACTCTGATTTATATTCATTATAGAGGCACACAAAAGCTTACGGCAAATGAAATAACTTCGCTCGAAGTATTGAAGAGAGATTTCCCTTCAGTGTATAATGAGATTGAAGCAATCTCCAAAGGAGAGCTTGTGAGGTTGGTTGACGAATTGGAACGCTATAAAGCGGCTCCTGTTCCCGGTACACTACCTAAAAAGACTTGGTAAATAAACCTTAATCTTTAAAACAAAAGAGGCGTCCAAATTTGGGACGCCTCTTTTGCATTTAAACCTGTTTAAATTTTATTTTGGCTTTTTAGTGGAATTGAGTTTCCAATTAAAAGGAACAACTGTTTCTTCAAAATCACTATTAATCTCAGCTCTTCTGAAAGCATTCACCCAAAAAAGCACGGGAACGTTTTGTGTGTCAATAGCGGGTTTGAGCATATAAAAATACTCGCTGATTTTGTATTTGCCTTTTGGCTCATCCATATCAATAAATTCAGTATTATTGATTATTCTATCTATGTGAGGGTATATCATATCGTCGTATTCGTAATGGCGGTAGCTACTATCAGCTAAATAGGGTGAAGACATTGCACCTTGCACAAAACAGAAATAGAGCTTGGTATCTAAATCGAGTTTAAATGCAATTTGTTCTATTGCATTGAGGGAGTAGGGGTTTCCGCCAACATTCACAAAAAGTGTATCGTAGAATCCGGGAATTTCCTGAACGGATTCCTTGATTTTGTATTTATTGATAAAGTGAATAACCGAAAGGTTATACACATTCAACCAAAACATTTTTTTGATGCCGGTAGTTGAAAGTTCTTTAGCAGGAAATGTTTTTAGGCGGGAGATAATACGATTAAGTTCAGTTTTATTTTTAGAAACCAAACTATAATCAACCCTGCCTTGGTAAACAACCTTTTTTAGGAACACATCGGTTGATTTGTAAAATTTTTCGAGTTGTGCCGGTTTAGGTTGTTCGGGTTTAACTTTTGGTTCTTGAGTTTGGGCAAAAGTCACAATCGAAAACGAGAGAAAAAGAAAAATCAGAATTTTATTCATGGGTCTTATTTTAATTTTTTAAACACAATACGCAAATGTAACGAAATGTTCCCAACAATGTTTTCCCATTTCCCATCCCAAATTTATAGAATGGGAATTAGTATTTTCCATCCAGAAGATCCCGCAGAAAAGAAAAATCAACGTGACTATTAATCCCGAAGGGATTCAATCCCGATGCAATCGGGACTGTAGCAATGCACAACAAACCTCCCCAGAATCCCGAATGGCGTGTCCCGATTTATCGGGAGATTCAATCCCTCCCGAATTTATTCGGGGGGGACTGTAGCAATTAATCAACTACCAACCAACCTTGGAAGCCCGAAGAGCCTGCCCCGATTTATCGGGGGATTCAATCCCGATGCAATCGGGACTGTAGAAATAGATTCGCAACAATATTGGTTAATTAATATGGTTAAACGTTAAACTAATTCTTGAAAAGGAGGATGTTTATTTCTATCTTGCATGGTTAATTTAGCAATTTAAAGAAAGATTATGGCAGATACATCAGATTTAAAAAATGGTCTTATCATTCGCTTCAAGAATGATTTGTTTACAGTAGTTGAATTCCAACATGTAAAACCCGGTAAAGGTGGCGCTTTTGTTCGCACAACCATCAAATCCCTCAGAACCGGTAAACAACTTGATAACACATTTCGCTCAGGTGAAAGCTTAGACGTTGTTCGCGTGGAACGTCGTAAATTCCAGTTCCTTTATGTTGAAGATCAATCATTGGTATGTATGGATAATGAAACCTACGACCAAATTTATGTAGAGAAAAAATTCTTCGGCGATTCATATGAATTCCTTAAAGAGGGAATGGAAATCGAAATTCTGTTAGAAGGCGAAGCTGTTATCACCGCTGAGATTCCCGTACATGTTAATCTTAAAGTTGTAGAAACCGAACCCGGTTTCCGTGGTGATACTGCAACAAACGCGATGAAAGCTGCCAAACTCGAAACAGGTGCTACCATCAACGTACCATTGTTCGTAAATGTGGATGATATGATTCGCGTGGATACCCGCACTTCTTCATACATTGAAAGAGTAAAAAGTTAACAATCACTTGGGATGTGAAATCCCATGCAAAGGAGAACAGATGGATTATAATGAGATAAGAAGATTGGTTAAACTGGTAGAAACCAGCGGAATCAGTGAATTAGAGATTAAAGAAGGCGATTCGGTTATCACAATTAAAAAAGGCGGCATTTCGTATGCTGCACCTGTGGCTCAACCCATGTTCGCAGCTCCCGCACCTGTTGTTCATACTCAATCTTCTTCAGCTGAAACCCCGGTTGCAGCAACACCAACTCAATCGGCAAACCTTCATGAGATTAAGTCGCCTATAGTAGGTAGCTACTACAGCGCACCTTCTCCCGATGCTGAACCATTTGTTAAAGTTGGCGATATGATCAATACCGGTAAAGTAATGTGTATTATCGAAGCAATGAAATTAATGAATGAAATTGAATCGGACGTTTCCGGTAAAGTGGTTGAGATTAAAGCCCAAAACGGAAAACCCGTTGAATACGGACAGACTCTATTTGTGATTGAACTCAGTTAAGCATAGGAGCTCCTTTTGTTCAAAAAGATTTTAATTGCTAATCGTGGTGAAATAGCC
>CALKUG010000037.1 GCA_937996765.1 uncultured Ignavibacteria bacterium | reverse complement strand
GTAAGTGTGGAACCCGATTCAATAAACAGCTTTGTTACTGCAGAGAAAAAATCGAGAGCATAATATCCGTTATAGAGTTCGATATTTTCTTGGTAAAAGAGTATCAGGTCAATATCTGATGAGTAATTCAGTTCATTGCCACCCATTTTTCCTAGCGATGCAAGGACGTAGTCAGGTGCAGTTACTGGTTCAGGTTGTTTTGCAGCAATGTGTTCAATACATTTTTCAAAAAGCGTTTTGGAAAGCACACGAGCAACCGCTGAGAGTTCCGCTGTAGTGCTGAGTAAGTCCACAAATCCGAGTATATCGCGCAAGCCGATGCGCAGCATTTCCCTACGCTTTATTGAACGTAAGATATTGCATTTTTTATCGAATGATTTTACTGAGTTTACCGCAGAAATACACTCGGCTTCAAATCTTTTTTCGTTGAGTTTTTTTTCAATGTAGCTTGAGTAGAGCATTTGATCTAAATACTCTGGGTTCACAGCACAAATATCGGTAAGGTAGTTACTAACGGAAGCAATGTTGATGATTATTTGGCTATGTTGCGCAAGACGACCGCAGTCGCGCAATAAACCGCGCTTATTGAGCGCATTGCGGAAAATGCGGATGATGTTGGATTCAATTTCGCGACTGATATATTTTGATGAGCACTCGCGCTCTAACGCATTAACAGAGCGTTCAAACTCCTCGGAGGAGAGATACCCACCCGCAATATCCATCAATTCTTTAATGAGTTCTTCGCTCAGCGTCATTGGCTTCCGTTGTGGTTACTGTAAAATTAAGCATCCGCAAAGGTAAGAAAAAACAACGACTGATAAAGCCGAATTATTCTACTCTTTAACCCGCTATTTCTCTATTTTCCACAAGATGAGTAACAGGGTTCTCTTTGTGCAAATACTTGTGAACATACGGAGAGGTTGAAGCTGCGAGTAAGCAACCGTAGGTTACATCAAACTCAATGGTTTCGCCAATTTTGTATCTGCGAGGTGAATCCGTTAAATCTATAATCAGGTGGTCGGAGCTTGCACCAATAATAATGAGCTTGGGGTCGCGGGGTATAAGTCCGGCAACATTTACATCTTGTCTGCCAACTGCGAGAATGGCTCGTGCTCTATCGCCACGATCTATAAAGGTTGGCTTTTCACCAAATGCATCCATTCCTATTTCGCCTTCAGGAACCGAGGGCTTTTTCTTGATTTCAACAATCTCTGCTGAGAACGTAAAGGCATCGCGATGCAATCCGGGAATTTGTTTTCCAAACGCTGTTTCGAGTCCGAGTACAATGGATTCGCCTAATCTCAAATTGTTGATACCTTTAGGCATTTTGTTTTTGAAGAGAAGGTGCAGACTGCTGGAATTTCCGCCTGAAACCATTTCCAAATTCAGATGGAATTTCTCTTCGATACCTTGAGAAAGCTCGATAAGTTTTCCGAGATTTTTATCATCGGGTATTACACCACCATAACAAGTGAGATTGGTACCTATGCCAATAATATTTATTCCTTTCAACCCAACAACAAACTCCATAAACTCCATAAGTTTTTCATACCAAACACCCTCGCGCAAATCACCCAAATCCGACATCACAATTATATTGTGCACTTTACCAATGCGTTGTGCAGCTGCAGAGAGCGCATAAATGGTTGCGAGTTCTGAGTTTAGTGAAATGTCGGAATACTCAACCACATCATCCACTTGCGAAAGCATTGGAATGCGAAGTAAAATTTTTGGCACTGAGAGGTGTTGAAGTTTTTTTAGATTCTCTATTCTCGAATCTGCAATATGCGAAGCCCCTGCCTCTACCATTGCCTGAGCCACTTCGGGTATAGCGCAAAAAACTTTGCTTACGGCTGAAACCGAGATATTGTGTCTCTCGCAGAGTTCAACCAAATGGTGGGTGTTATGATAAATTTTTTGAGTATCTATAATCAGAGCAGGGTATTTCATGATTGCACCTGTTTGTTATTAATGCTTTCAGTTAGTAGCGTTATAGCTGCTTCGGGGTATTCTTCTGCCAACACTCCCAACGAAGCCATGATGTAGTGATTATCAATTGCAACGTTAAATCCGGGCTTGGGGTAGAGTGTGGATTCACCATATAAATTTTCAATAGTTTTAAGAATCGCTACGCGATTGGGCAAGCGGGTTAATGCGCCACCTGTAGCAACAATAGTTTGCACGCCTGTTAGGTCTTTACCTTCGGCTATGCTTTTTGTCCTGGGCATTATGTAGGTAGTACGGACTCTACCCGCATGCCTTTCCAACGCTGTATGCACGGCTTCGCGTGTAAGTCGTTCAATAAAAAGAACTTCGCGCTCGCTCTGGGGGATGGGCTTTGCATTGGCTATAAGTTCTTCAGCATCGGGGAAAATATCGAGCAGTTTGGTCATCCCGATTTTTTCAACGATATGCGGAAGATTAACAAATACACCCAAATCGCCTTCAACTGTTCGTTTGCCTTTGGGCTCAGGGTGGAGCAGTATCATCGAGATTTCCTCGGTGTCATCACAAACAGAATGCACATCAGTGGTTGCTCCGCCTACATCAAACACAACCAAATTCCCGAGCTGTGTGTGTAATAACTGTGCGGCTTTCATAACGGCACCAGGTGTGGGGAGAATGGGACCATTGACCATGGTTCGCACCGATTCCATACCGGCTGCGTGCACTATGTGTTTCTCGAAAACTTGTTGAATTACCTTTCGAGTGGGTTCCACGTTTATTTCATCTACTTTGGGATAAACGTTTGCCACTATCGAAAGTTGAATGCCAAATTGCTCGGCTATCAATTCTATCTCACCGTGATTCTCACAATTACCTGCATAGATAATGGGAACAGGTAATTGAAGCTCCGCAATTTTCTCGAAGTTGTGCAGAGCAGTTTCACGCTCTCCGTAATCCACACCACCTGCAATAAGAATGATGTTGGGATTGATTTCCTTGAGCTTTATTAAATCGGTTCTGCGCATTTTGCCTGCGGTAGCCATTTTAAGAATAGCACCTGCACCCAGTGCTGCTTCTTTTGCAGCTTTTACGGTCATATCGTAAACGAGTCCGTGCACCGACATGCGTAAACCGCCTGCTGCACTACTGGAAGCGAACATTTTAGTGTAGGAAAGCTCGCTGATATTAAGAGATTGTTTTAACGAATCAATTGCTTGCTGCAAACCAATGGTAACATCGCCTTGCAGAACGGATGTTGGAGCTTGACCTTGTCCAACAAAGCGAGGAGGGGAGTCGGTGTTAGTGCCGACTCCCGTAAATCCGTTTACAACCGTAGTAGTGCTGCCAATTTCGGCAACTAAAACATCAATGAGCATTGAGCATTTCTTTTTTTCGATTTACCAAAAAGCTTGCTACATCATTGCCATGGGTACCGCGACCAAATCCCGCATCCATTCCGGCATCATGTGCAATTTCGTTGGTTACTTGTGTGCCGCCGCAAATAAGTATCAGCTTATCACGAACGCCTTTTTCAACGCATACTTCGTGGATTTTGCGCATATTTTTGATATGCACATCATCATGGGTTATGATGGTGCTTGCGAGAATTGCATCGGCATTGGTTTCTATTGCTGCATCAACAAGCTTATCGATGGGACAGGAGGTTCCTAAATACAAATACTTAATTCCGTATTTTTCAATTCCGCCGTGCTTGATATCGAGTGTTTCTTTTAAGCCTACTGAGTGCTCATCTTCGCCTACAGTTGCTGCAACAACAAACAGAGGATTGGTTGCAACACCGTGACGTATTTCTTCATCGCTGAGCACGGCAACTTTTTCGGGGATTACTAACTCGTTAATGTTGATTTCAAATTTCACACGTCCTTTAATTTCAACCAGTGTACCTTCGGAGGGGTGTATCATTTGTTTGTGAACAACGGTGACATCTTCGAGTCCCATTTTTTCACCAACCTTCATAGCTGCAAACTCTGCGGTGCGTTCGTCGGTAGGGAGGAATATGGTTGTAGAAACAATTCCGTCGCCTTTCCATTCCACTTCGGGTTTGAGGTGCTCGGGCTCGTCGTATTTTTCCACTTCCTTCATACGCACGTTCACGTTATCAAATTCATCGAGTTCATCAATGTATTGGATTTTAGAACGATCGCGGAAAGTATCGCCACCAATTGCATCATCAGCATTGGCAAACTCTGAGGGAATATTGTTGTAGCCGTAGTGAACAGAAACAGGGGCAAAGTACTCGGGGTCGCGTTCGAAAATAAATCCGTACCCGATACCGCCTTCAATCTGACGGGGAATGCCGTCGCCATTGCGTTCGGGGTAGTAACCGCTATCAATAAAAAATCCTTGTTCCACTGCTTGGAAGTAACCGCCTACTTCAAGCATCTCTTCCATAAAGAGAATAGCGCGTTCTTTAAGCTCGCGTACTTCTTCGCCAAGGGGACCTTCGCGATCGAGTTTCACCATTTCACGCAATCCGTCCATTCCGTTCAAAGCTTGTTTTGCGGTGCTAATTGCAGCAATGTTATTGTAATGCCAGGGAACGTTTCTCCCTTCGTCGGGGGTGATGGTAGATTGAATATCCGCGCTGGTTAATCGACTAATCATTAAATTCAGCGTGTGCGAAACGGTTGCTTCGCGCATATCCGATTCCATATACTTAGTGTTTT
>CALKUG010000036.1 GCA_937996765.1 uncultured Ignavibacteria bacterium | reverse complement strand
AAGAAAAATAAACTCCTTTTGGTGTTTGGACGAACCGGAATTGTTCAAACACTTCCGAAGCTATTCCAAAGTCATTTATTATAAAACGTAGTTTCTCTTTCACTTTTGCAAATGGTAAGAAGCGAAATCCTCGGTCTTTGAGTATGTACTGTTCAACCGGGGGTGATGCTCCGGTCTTTTTGAGCAATGCAACAAAAAAGCCCTCTGAGTTTGCAACAAAAGGAGTTATCCGTTTAGAGTTTGCCAAGGTTTCATTGAGTGTAATATCATTATGAGAGGTAAACCCATTTTCAAACGGAATGGGAAGTGTTATCGGCAAGAGCTCCGCATCATACTTCTCTAATAGTTTATGGAGGTTCAACTCATTTTCTTCAAGGGTGAGAGTGCAGGTAGAGTATAACATCAAACCGCCGGGTTTAAGCATTTTGAGGGCGCTAACCAACAATCGGAACTGTATTTCGGAGAGCTGCACTGCACGCTCTTTGGTCCACCAATTCATCACTTCGCCTTTTTTCTGGAGTATTCCCAGACCACTGCAAGGAGCATCAACAAGAATTTTATCGAAATAATTTTCGTAGTATTTCGAGAGCCATTCACCTCGCTCGTGGATAGTTACTGCATTAACAACATTCATGCGTTCGATATTGTGAATGAGTTTAGAAATGCGGTCGGCTTGAATTTCGTTGAGTACCAAAGTACCTTTGTTTTGCATCAATTCGGAAAGGTATGTGGATTTTGAACCGGGGGAGGCGCATAAATCCAAAACTTTTTCACCCGCAGTTGGTTGCAAAATATACGGTGGCAACATGGAAGAAAGTGATTGAATATAGTAGTAGCCAAGAATGTGTTCGAGCGTTTTGCCAACAATTTCTGCACCTGATAGAACAACCAATCCTTCGGGTAAACCCTCGATGGGCTCAGTGGTAATACCATAGACAGAGTAAAGTCGCTCTGAAAGCTCCGCTCTACTACCCTTTAGTGTGTTCACTCTTATGAATGTTTTGTGGTCTCGGGCTATATATTCGGAGTAAAGATTCGCCCAATCGGGAGAATAAAGCTCACTCAAGTAGCTAAAAATTTCAGAATCTTGAGAATTTATCACAGTTTAAGAATTCAAAATAGTTTCGTAATAACGTTCGTATTGAGGAATAACAACCGATACATCAAATTGTTTTGCAAGTTCGAGTGCATTCTTTGAGAATCGTTGATATTTTTTATCGTTTTTTAACAAATCAATTGCGTATTTAGCCATTCGCTCAACATCACCAATCTCTGCAATATAGCCTGTCTCGTTGTGAATTACAACTTCAGGAATTCCGCCAACAGAAGAGGCAATGGCAGGTTTACCACAGGCCATGGCTTCCAGGGCAGATAGTCCAAAGCTTTCTGATTGGGAGGGGAGCAAAAACAAATCGCTACAATTAATGATGTCAACCAATCCTTCTTGTTTACCAAGAAAAATCACACGGTCGTTTACTTTTAATTCTCTAGCCAAACGTTCACATTCTGAACGTTCGGGACCATCACCAATAAGCAATAATTTGGCGGGTACTTCTCTGTTTACTAATTCCAATATGCGAATGGTATCGGTTACTCTTTTAACCGGTCGGAAGTTTGAGATATGCAACAATAATTTCTCACCATTCGGAGCGAGGTGGCATCGCTGTGGAGGTGGAGCATCAGGAGTAAAAATACTGGTATCCACGAAGTTAGGAATTACTTCAATATCTTTTTTTAGCTTGTAGTTTGTGAGAGTTTTTTCTTTAAGATAATTAGAAACCGCAGTTACGCCGTCGCTTTTTTCGATGCTGAACTTCATAAGATGAATAAAAGAGGGTTCAAGCCCAACCAGGGTAATATCGGTACCATGAAGTGTTGTAATAACTTTAATTTTATGTTGTTCACCTAAAATTTGCTGTGCAAGGTAGGCGCTGGTTGCATGGGGTATTGCGTAATGAACATGGAGTAAATCCAAATTTTCGTATTTAGCAACTTCTACCATTTTACTGGTAAGCGAGAGACTATACAGTGAGTGCTCAAAAAGTGGGTATGTTGAAAGTTCAACCTCGT
>CALKUG010000035.1 GCA_937996765.1 uncultured Ignavibacteria bacterium | reverse complement strand
TACAAATACACACAGAGAAAAAATGGGGTCACGGAGAGAAAAATCTTGATATTCATGCTTAACGCAGCAATAAGCAACATAAAAACAGGTAGGGCGGAGAGGAAAAATATTCCAGTGTAAATCATTTTACGATTTTCGGGGCTTCTCAGTAGTGCCACCAATAAAAGAATCTGTCCCAACAAAGGTAAAACCGTAAATGGATGTAACGCCTCCATCGGAGAAACCAACAGCTTTTGTAGAACTTCTGCTTCCGCTTGAAACAGGAAAGTACTACTCCCTTTTCCCCATTCAAGATAACCAAACAGAGAAAATATCAACATTCCTACAATGAGTAATTTTTGATTTTCAATGAGCTGTTTCATTTTTCATATCCGTACGATGAGATTAATTCACCTTCTTCGTTATAGAGTTTACTTGTTACAAGAATTTCTCCTTGATAAAACTCTTCGCGTTGTATAATACCCGATTCAAAAAAGTATTTCATGGCACCCGAAGGCCTACCGGAATTGTAATAACCCTCTCTCTGTTTCGCTCCGTTAGGATAAAACCATTTTGCCTCTCCTTGTAACACGCCTGATATATAATTGGATTCGTGTTTCAAAAAGCCATTTTCATGGAAGAGCTTATAATAACCGTTTAGCTGGTCATCAGAAAAATTCACCGAGCTTATCAAGCTACCATCTGTACGATACTCTATTTCTATTCCGTTTTTTCTGCCTGACTTAAATATTGTTTCTTTTTTAAGCTCACCGGTCTCATAAAATTCACGAGTCATCCCCTCCCTAACACCTGCTAAAAAATCAGTGGTTTGAGCCACTACTCCGTTTTCGTAAAAGTTGTATTGTGTGGAGTGCTGAACATCATTTTTATAATGTTGTTCAGCTTTTAGAAACCCCGAATCAAAATACTCCCTTGCTGCACCATCGCGTTTGTCGTTTACTAAACGAACCTCACTTTGCACAGTGCCATTAGGGCTTCTGGATGTCTCGATACGCTCTACCTCAGTTTGTACCCCATTTTCATCAAACCTCACTCTGGTCTGTAATAGATCTGCTTTATACATATCCCTTACACGGAGTTTCCCAAACTCGTCGTAAATAAGAGATTCGCCCTCAATTTTATCGGCAATATAATTACTGATAACTGCCCGTCTTCCGTTTTTATGAAATACTATTGTTGCTCCATGTTGCAACCCTCTACGGAAAGTGCGTTCAACTTCAAGCTCGCCTGTTTCGTAGTAAGTAACCGAAACACCCTCTACTTTTCCGTTTTGATATGGCCATTTGCCCAACAATTTACCCGACTTATAGTAAATATAGGTCAGTCCTTCAAGTTTATCATCAATATAAAACTGCTCAGCCCAAAGCTCGCCAGTTTCGTAATACAAGTACGCTTTACCTTGCCTTTGGCCATTTTCGTAATACCATTCCATCCTCAAAACGCCATTTAAAAAGTACCAACGGGAATACCCCTCTTCCTTCCCATTTATGTAAAACCACTCTTTCCAAAGCTTACCGTTCGGGTGGTATTCTAAATATCTACCATTGAGCACGCCGTTGGTATATTCTCCCATCGACATTAATGTGCCGTCGGGGTAATATTCTCTTTTGGTTTCTGAAGGTTGAGCAAAAAGCGTTATCACCGATAAGCTGATTGCCAAGATAAAAGGATGTAAAAATTTCATAATAGAGGTTATTGGGCTAAATCTGCATTATTTTTTAACTACAGATATACCCTTATCGCGAGCATAACTGTTGATAAGTTCGTGTATTTCCGTCATACCTTCAGCATTATAGAGGAGAAGTGTTAAACGATCGGTTTTACCATTTTTGAATTTGAACACTATGCGAAGCAATCCCCATTCAATTTCTTCTAAATCATTCCAGGCAAAAGAAAACGATTTTAAATAGGAAATACGGCCAGAAAGTCCTTTTTCATCCGCAGTAAGAAAAAGTTTTTTTTCGGATAGAAAGAAAAAGATAGCAACAGCGAGTAATACTACCCCTGCAATTGCAAAAACGATAGCATTTTCTTGAACAGGATCTGATAAGAAAGTTGAATTGATATATAAAGCTACATAGACTGCACTAAAAAAAAGTGTTAGAAATTTTCTTGTTTTAACACTGCGTAGCATATATTTATGAAGTTCAATCGTTCTGCTCTTATACATCAATTTCCTGTTCTTGTTTCTTTTTAAACACTAATAAATAAAGCAATAATAGAACAAACACTCCACCAACAAACCCAAGAATTGCTTTAATCACTATAGGCATACCCGGTGTAATATCGGCTTCATATCTCAGCGGGTCGCTTACAATTTCATTATTAGCCGCATCTTTTTGAACTACCCTGTAATACACCACTCCTTTAAACGCATCGCGATAGGTATGCTTAAATTCATAGGTGTATTTGGTGTTTCCTTTTACAGATCCAATCTGAACCCAATCTCCACCCAACGAGCGTTGGATAATAAATCCCTTTTTATCATACTTGCCGCCTGTTGTCCAGCGAACAGTTACAGATTCATCATCGCCAAAGATCTTTAAAGAAGTTATCGCTTCGGCTTGTTTGGTCATTATTGAGGCAGTGTTACTCCACTCCCTACTTAAACTATCTTCACCAAATACCCGCACTCTATAAGTGTAGAGAGTGGTATCTGCAACAGAATAATCTTCATACACTTGGTTATTGGAGCGCACCGTATCTAAAACTTTGAAACTGCCACGACCCGATTTTCTCTCGATAATATATCCAAGTTCGTGGTCGTTATTATCTTGCCACGAAAGATTAATCACCCCGGGTTGTAACATTCCCGCAACAAGCTTCGAAGGAGAGTTGTTTCCTTTTTCTACTTTTACGCTTATTGAATCTTTTGTTACTTCCTTTATACTCTCGTTGGTATTAGTAGATGGATTATTTTCTGGTGCAGTCTCTACATCAGTATTACCTTCTTCGGTAACTTCTGCCAAATCAGGAATGGTCTTTTTTGCAAATGGCGAGAGCTTGTAAATTCCGCCATTATAATCGAGTATAAAAATGTCACCTTTTGCGTCCGTTGCAAGAGAAACGGGAGAAATTTCCGACTCGTCAATAATTGTCTCAACTTGAGTACCGCCTGAAGCACCCACCGAAATAGCCATGATGCGTGAACTGCCATAGTCTGCAAAAACGTATTTTGTATTTAGTTGTTTAAACAACCCTCCGCGGTAAACCACGCCACCACTAATCATAAAACCATAACTACCGCTATGGGCATATTCGTAAACGGGATTGGTTAATTTCTCGTTGTCAACTCTACCACCTAAAGCTGTGGTACTACCTTCCATTATTCTCCAACCGTAATTTCTTCCGGCGGCTAAAATGTTTACTTCTTCTCGCTTACTCTGTCCACGATCCGAAAGATACAATCTTCCTGTCGCAGGGTCGAGACTAATATCTTGGGGGTTCCTGAGACCAACTGCAAAAATTTCTTCTCTATAATCATCCGAACCACGATAGGGATTGGTTGAAGGAATTGAGTAATTGAGTCCACCTTCTGTATTATTTACATCGATACGCAAAACCTTCCCCAATAACGATGCCTTGTTCTGTGAGTTTCCATTCGGGTCGCCCAGTCCGCCACCATCTCCGGTTGCGATGTAGAGGAAACCATCATTGCCAAAACTGAGCACTCCTCCTCGGTTTCCATTGAGAACAAGTGGAATTTCAATCAAAACTCTTTCATCGTTTAACGAGGCTCGTCCTGAAACAACCATAAACTCCGAAACAACTAACCTACGCGGGTTATTTGCAGTATATGTAACATACACTTTCCCGTTGGATGAAAATCGTGGGTGTAATGTAAACCCAAGTAATCCGTCCTCGCCACCGTAGCGTACTTTTTTTCGCAAATCGAGAACTGTACGTGCCTTATCAGTTAAATTTGAGTTCGAAACAGTATAAACTATTCCGTTTTGTGAAGCAATGAAAAACTCTCCCGAATGCACTAAAAGTACTCGAGGATTCTCAAAATCTAATCCCGGATTGATTCTCTCGACAGAATACTGTGCAAACACCGAAGTGCAAACTAAGGTTGCCATCAAGAAAATGTGAGTTAGTTTCATTGGTTGTTCAAGTTGGTTTAAAATCAATTATTTAAAATAAGAAAACTGCATCAATTCATACTCAGATTAATTGATGCAGTTAATAATGACATTGGTGGCTATTTATTTATTCCTGCCTTTTGGGGCTTTTTTGGCTACCGTTTTTTTCTTTTTTACCGTCACTCTCACTGATTTGCTACTTTTTTTACTTTGTGCTTTAACCAAAGGTTTTTTTGCAACCTTTTCGGTGAGAAGTTTTTTATGATACTCTTTTATTGCCAGAACAAAATCGGTGTAACGATAGCCCGCGGCATCACTCATTTTCGCAAGCTCAACCATATAGGATTTCATATCAAACAACACATCTAAAAATATGCTGTTAAGCAGTGGGTCAACTTTTTTGGTAGTTTTCACAGTAACTGTTGAAGCATACGCATTAGAAGCTAAACGTATAGAATGAAGAGTAAACAACCAATCAAGTAACAATTCAAAGTTCTCTTTGTTGTAGTATTTTACACCTTCAGCTTCGTTAAAATGCAAAAACTGTTTTATTCCTTGATTGTGCATAAGAGCCACTATTGGTGGAACACTTTCAACCACAACTATAGGCTCACTCACTTTTGTAGTTGGTTTTGCTGTCTCCTCAGAAACCTTACTACCAATTCCAAAAACATCCTCATTACCTGAAAGTAGTTTCAGCAAGTCAAACTCACGTTTAATAACAAAATATCTGTCACCTAAACGAATCAGACTTTGCCAAATTGGTTTGTCTAAATACAAATCTTCGTAGAGCATCAACGGGTTTGCTTCGCCCGACTGTTTTTGCAAAGAGAGCAACAATCTTTTTATAACCAAGTATATTACAATTAAATCAGCGTGCATTTTATTATCATCAGTATTCATAAAATACAAACTACTTGGTAAGTGTTGATATTTTTTAAATTCTGTTGAATCAGTAAGCTTTGTCATGGATGTAATGAATTTATTCAGTACTTCGAGATCGCCAAAGACTTTATTTATTGCTGAGTCACCATCAAACTCATTACCTTTATACAAAGATATTTCTTGTACAATTTGGTGCATAATTGCATCAACTGTAACTAACTCTTGTTCTTTTGGTTTATCAGATTGGAGTCCTGCTATCTGTTTAAGGGTGAGCAAAACATTTCCTTCCAACAATTCACGAATCTTATCGTGAAGAGTATGAAGTTTTAGTTCTTTCATCGCACCCTCTATCGAAGGCACTCCCTTACCACCAATAAGAGAATAGAGATTTCTGTATTCCCCATTAATATCTTCCACTTCTCTGAAGTCAATAAAGGCATAGTATTCGTAACCGTGAAGCGTAGCAAAGAAACCATCGCGTGCTATGCTTTCAGTTTCATGCATGTACTCAAGATTAGTTCTTGTATCTCTAAAAATCACAAAATAGTTTGATTTTGGAGTTAACTTTAGGGCTTCAATTAAAGGTACTGAGCGTAAAGGTTTAACATCGGGCGTCTCTGCATTTTTAATTGCTTTAGGTATAGAGAACCTCACAATACCCGTAGCTTGCAAATGAGAATTATTGTACAATACAAAGGCGCGCTCCTCACCAAACCTGTTGGTAAATGCAAAAACATCTTCATTCACTTCTCCTTCAAAGGCAATGAAGTCGAAGAGTTCAAAGTTTGCCACCTCACTAAATAAATATCTCTTAGCTAAAAGCGGGAATATTTCCTTACGGTGTCTTTCCACAAGATATTCGTCAATAGCTTCGTTGTAATAAGCACGTTTGTATTCCATACCATATTTTTCTGTAAACCCTTCAACTTGGCCATGAGCGAACATGGGCAATCCGGGTAAAGTAGCCATCATGGCTGAAACACCAAAATAT
>CALKUG010000034.1 GCA_937996765.1 uncultured Ignavibacteria bacterium | reverse complement strand
AAAAAACTTATTCCAATAAGTGACAAAAGCAAAAAACGAATCGAAGTTGAAAAGTAAAAAACACCCTGCAACAATGAAGAAATAAGCAATAAAGTCAATACAAAATAACCGGATTTAATAAATCCGCTTATTTGTTTAAAAAGCAGTTGTTTACGAGCTATTGGCTCTAAACGTTTAACGAGGTTTCTTACTTCGGTGTTCACTATGTTCATTGTGTTAGAGCGAATATGAGAATGTTAGTACCAAAACGAAGCGCTTCTTGTCGTTTTTCTTCAGGGTTATCATGAATGGTTCTGTCCGCCCATCCGTCACTCGGATTGGATTCATAAGTGTAATATACAACAAGCCGCTCTCCGACAAACAAACCAAATCCTGCAGCCGGCTTTTCATCATGTTTATGTATTTTAGGCACGCCAGATGTAAAATCATACTTAATAGAATAAATCTTATGCGAAAAAGGTAATTCAACAAACTCTTGTTCGGGAAATACTTTTTTCATTTCACGTCTAACAGAATTATCGAGTCCATAATCATCGTCAATATACAAGAATCCGCCTGATTCGAGGTAACTTCTCAATCGTTCTGCTTCAGAGGGACTAAAAGAAACGTTACCATGACCGGTCATAAATAAAAATGGGTACAAAAATAGATCGTTGCTTGCTATATCTACAAACTTATATTCAGGTGAAATTTTAAGCGTGGAATTTGCCTTAACAAACTGCAATAAGTTAATATCTGCCGAGGGGTCGTTATACCAATCCCCACCTCCGGAGTATTTTAAACGGGCAAAACGCACTTCACCTTGTTGAGAAAAAGTGACAACAGAGAAAAAAATTATAAGAAAAGCGGAATATTTAATCATATTATCTTTTTTACGAATCCGAACCAAGAATAGTTCCGATTGCAATTTAAATGTTTTAGATATATTTATACTCTGTGGGGAGAATTTTTGCCAAAACTTGTGTTTAACATAATAAAGGAATAGGTACAGTAGTCAAATGGTAAAACGCGAACGAATCAGAGAGCTTCAGCCCGGAACCCCCGGCGCAGGAAGAGTTATTTACTGGATGAGTCGCGATCAGAGGATAGACGACAATTGGGCATTTCTTTATATGCAAGAAAAGGCAAAAGAAATGCAACGCGAGCAGGAAGTTGTTTTTTGTTTGGTCCCCAACTTTTTGGAAGCAACTATTCGACAATATTACGTGATGATAGAGGGGTTGAGGGAGGTAGAGAAGCGCTGTGTTGAAATAGGTGTTCGTTTTACTTTATTGCTGGGCACTCCCGGTGAAGTAATTACAACATACTGTTTGGAAAACGATACTGCACTACTCATTTGTGATTTTGATCCTTTAAAAATCAAAAGAAAGTGGAAAGCAGAACTTTTAGAGCGAGTGAATTTCCCGGTAGAAGAGGTTGACGCCCATAATATCATACCGGTTTGGATAGCCTCACCAAAAGAAGAGTATGCTGCCCGAACTATTCGGCCGAAGATTCACCGATTATTAGGAGATTATTTGGAAGAGTTTCCCAAAGTTGAATCTGTTAATGATAAAGTTGCTACGACAACCAATTGGGAAAATATTTACAATTTGCTTAAGGTTGATAGAAAAGTTTCCATAATTTCTGAATTTGCAGCAGGTTATAGTGCAGGGATGCGAGAATTGAGCAATTTTGTTCTTTTACGATACCACAACTATATTGAAATGAGAAATGACCCCACAAAAAATGGGCAATCTAATCTTTCGCCTTACTTGCATTTTGGACAAATTGCACCACAAAGAGCAGCGCTTGAAGCAGCAAAAAAAACAAGCAATATACTTGATGACAGTTTTTTGGAAGAACTAATAGTTCGCCGGGAGCTTTCAGACAATTTCTGCTATTATAACGAGAATTACGATAATTTTCTCGGCTTGCAACCATGGGCCCAAAAAACTCTTAACGAACAAAGAGCAGATAAGCGCGAGTATATTTACACTTTAGATGTCTTTGAATCTGCGAGCACCCATGACCCATTATGGAATGCTGCTCAGCTCGAAATGGTTTTAAAGGGTAAAATGCATGGATTTATGCGCATGTACTGGGCTAAAAAGATTTTGGAATGGACAGAGTCGCCAGATGTTGCAATCAGTATTGCAATTTACCTTAATGATAAGTACGAGATAGATGGTCGTGATCCCAATGGTTATGTGGGTTGTCTTTGGGCGATTGGAGGGGTTCATGATAGAGCTTGGGCCAAAAGACCGATTTATGGTTTGATACGTTACATGAATTACAACGGATGTAAAAGCAAATTTGATGTTATAGAATATATTAAACAGAACAAACGAGGAAACTCCAATGATAGAAGATAAACAATTTACCATTTTATGCTTAGCGAGCTATGAAAAGGGGCAAGAATTTATGCGCGAAGCAAAAAGGCAAGGCGCAAGAGTGATTCTGATAACCTCAGAAAGTTTAAGAGAGATTGATTGGCCTAAAGAAAGTTTGGATGCCATTTATTACATCCCAGATGATAGCAATGCATGGGATACAAAAACAATGATGAATGGAATAAACTTTTTGGCAAGAACAGAAGTTTTTGATCGAATTGTTGCTCTTGATGATTTTGATGTTGAAAAAGCAGCAATGGTTCGCGAGCATCTGCGTATTGGAGGTATGGGCGATACAACAGCTCGTTATTTTAGAGATAAACTTGCCATGAGAACGCGTGCATTTGAAAAAGGAATTGCGGTTCCACCATTTCTTCATGTGCTTAATCACGACCAACTCAACGAATTTTTCGCAAAAGTTGAACCCCCGTATGTTATAAAACCAAGAATGCAAGCCGGTTCAATCGGAATTAAGAAAGTATACAGCGCTCAAGAAGCATGGGATGTTATAAACTCTTTGGGTGATCAACAATCGTATTATTTGATTGAGAAATTCATTCAAGGTAATGTTTGCCATGTTGATAGCATCATAAATAACAAAGAAGTTATTTATTCACTATCAAGCAAATATGGTACTCCACCAATGGAAGTTGCACACGAAGGCAGAGTTTTTACAACAAGAACCCTAAAACCGGGAAGTGAACTTGATAAACAACTCAGGGAGTTTAATGGGGAAGTTCTTTTTTCGTTAGGACTCGTTTACGGTGTCTCTCACACTGAGTTTATTGAAGCGAACGACGGAAAGTTATATTTCTTAGAGACCTCTGCTCGTGTTGGAGGGGCACATATTGTTGAGCTCATAGAAGCAGCAACAGGTATGAACCTCTGGGCAGAATGGGCTAAACTTGAAACCTTAGATGATAGAGAAAAATACGAGTTGCCTAAAATAAAGAAGAATTTTGCGGCTCTCCTGAACTCTTTAGCGAAACAAGAGTATCCCAATTTG
>CALKUG010000033.1 GCA_937996765.1 uncultured Ignavibacteria bacterium | reverse complement strand
AACTGTTCCCCGTAACTGAGCATGCCAACTTTTATGCATCACCAAACATCCTTAGTTACGGGTCCCGTGAGAATAATTGTTGAAGTATGTGATGGTAGAGCCGGTCGTTGATTTCCTGCGCTACTCATAGGGTCTGAAACACTTCTTAAAACTGCTGTTGAAACCCAACGTATATAGTTAATAAGCGACTCGGGATTGTTTGCTTGTAAAGGTTTTAGTTCATCATTAAAGATAAACTGTTGGAGGACTGTATGATCTGCGTCTTCTCCAATGGCAATCGCTATGCGCACAGCTTTTGAACCCCATGGTTGCGAAAGGAGTTTATTCAATCCGCTTTCAAAATCATCGGTAGGCCTTCCATCTGAAATTAAAACAAGTACCGGTGGCAAAGCTCTTTCCACCATTGGGGGTACTTTCATCTCGTTTGCGACTAATTCAAGTGCTTTGCCCATATCTGTAGTTCCGCCGGCTTCTAAATCGTGCCACTGAAACTGCTCAATAGGAACTCCCTTTGATATATGCCAACGGGCACCTTTTGAAAAAGCAACCGCTCTCATAAACACATGCGCATAAGGATTTTCTGCCGCAACTTGTTGTGTATGCGGTATAGCTTCGCGTATTGCGTGATTTAGTGCCTGAATTTTTCCGTCAATACCCATAGATCCGGAGCAATCGGCAATCCAAATAAAATGTAATGGCCTTGCGGTTAACTCTCCGCCCGGACGTTTTGGCATTCTGATTCCATGATTTTAATACTTAAATATAAAGAAGTTACTTCAATTATTGATGAGATTAATGTAGCAATGCTCAGAAATATAAATTTATCAGGTATATCATCTTCTGCTTCTGCACACTCTTTACGTAAAAATATTACATTTAAATATTGTTTTCACAATTTTTAAGAGTATTAAACTATGTCGTCGATTCAAATAAAGAGTGTTTCTTCAAAAAGTGACGTTATGAAATTTATTAAATTCCAATGGGAAGTATATAAAGATTTTCCAAATTGGGTACCACCACTTTTAATGGATAGGAAAAAAATTCTCTCAAAAGAAAAAAATCCGTTTTTCAAGCACGCTGAAATGGAATTATGGCTTGCTTATAAGGATAATAAAATTGTCGGAAGAATTGCGGCTATTGTTAACTATACTCATAACGAAATTCATAAAGATAAAGTTGGTTTTTTTGGATTTTATGAATCATTCAACGATTACGAAGTTTGTAAAGCCCTGATGGATACAGCAGCCGACTGGTTGAAATCACGTGGCATGGATACTATGCGCGGTCCTGCAAACCCTTCATCGAACGATGACTGGGGTATGGTGATTGAAGGATTTGATATTCCGCCTATGTTACTTATGCCATACACTCCACCCTACTATATCAACTTAATGGAACAGTACGGATGCACCAAGGCTAAAGACCTTATAGCTTTTTTGGTTGAAAACGATAAAATTAATCAAGTGAGTAAATTGCGCCGTGTTGCGGATATTGCTCAAAAACGTCATGAAATCACTATCGAGCAACTTAAACTCAAAGAAATTAAAACTGAACTCAAAAAAATCAAAGAACTTTACAATGCAGCTTGGGAAGCAAACTGGGGCTTTGTACCTCTTACCGAGGAAGAAATTGATGCTGTTGCAGATGACCTTAAACCACTTGTAGAGGAAACCTTGGTTCTCTTTGCTTATGTGAAAGGGCAACTTGCGGGTTTTACGCTCACAATGCTCGATTGGAATATGGTATTCAAAAAAATGAATGGCCGCCTTCTCACAGGATTTTGGCGTCTATTTACTGATAGAAAAAAAATCACCCAATCACGCATTATTACTTTAGGACTCAAACCGGAGTTTCAACGTCTGGGCGTTGATGCAGTTCTCTATCGTGAGATTATAGACCGTGCACAAGCACTTAACATCTATCTTGGTGAAGCGAGCTGGGTTCTTGAAGATAATCAAATGATGGTCCGAGCCGCTGAAATGATGCAATCAACACCCTATAAGAAATACCGAGTATTTGATAAATCCTTATAATTAAGACTATTCCCGAAACCTTAGAAGAAAGTAAAAGTTAATTATGAAGTATTTTTTATTATTGCTGGTATTGCTTTCTTCTTACGGTTTCGCTCAGTTTTCACATCAGGATTCTGCTTTAATTTTCGAGAATTTTCTGCGTAAAAAAGATTCGCCCATTATCAGAGAATACATCCTTTCCAACTCTTCCGAAAAGCGAGTCGCAGGATTACTGGCTGCAGCTAATACTGGATCTCAATCATACTATTCAAGCATTATGCAATTACCTATTGGCTTTAACCCTGAGTTTCAGGCGTTTGCACTTGGTAACGGAGGACCATCGAAGACCGCTTCTGAACATCTCTTGTTAATGGTTAAGAAACTCTCTCCTCTTCGCATCTATGCACCTGAACGCTTTGTTGAATTATACGTTGCGTTGGGTACAGTATCGGATTCATCTATTGTTGACTCAATCGAAAATTACATAAATGTTATCAATCCCATCGGCTTATCCTACCTCTATCTTAAACTTCGTTCAAGAGGTATCACTCACTCAAAAATACCCGAGTTAATTAATAGAGAACTTAGTTCTGAAAACTACAATAGAGTTATACCTGCATTGGTATATCTTTCACGAGTTCCCGGCGCTACAGCAACAGCTAACATTGTGGAATCTTTAATTGCAAAAGAACTCAAATCAGATACACCAAATCAACAGCTCCTTCAAATAGGATGTAGTGCTTTAAGAAGAGCTTCTTATACTGTTGAAGATTCGGAATTTTACAAATCGCTTATTGCCAAAGGTAATTTTGCTACTGTGGTTTCAGCTACACGTTTATTGGGAATTCGTGAAGTTAATTCAAATGATGACCTTGCAGTTTGGATTTCTCTGATAAATCATACCAACATTAACGTTGGAGTTGAAGCCGCTCAGACTCTCATTTCAACACCTGTAAAACCGGAGTTTAGAAGTAGTGTTATCACTGAGCTTAAATCTATAAACAAGTTTCACCCCGCACTCGCACAACCATTGTTTACTTTTATTGCCTGGGGTACTTCACTCGATGAAAAGCGCGAGCTATTTAAACAATACCAACCCAACATGTCATCTATTGGTGTACTAAATTCGATAATAACTTACCCTGAACTGAGTGACTCAGTTATCCCCTTTTTGCATCAACGGTTTGTTACCGGCTCTCCTGCCGAACGCTTGATAACCCTGAGCGGATTAGAAACTTTAATGAAAAAAAGTTCTTACGAAAATGAGGCGCTTAGCCATTTTGTTGATTTGTTAGAATTGGATTTTCCACCAACAGCATCGATGTTAGTGGATGCAACAAAGGATTCGTTATTCCCGAAATACCGTGAAACGCTAAACGAAGCATTTCATAGATATTTAGAGCAATTTGGCAATAACGCTAATCATAGCGAATCAATAGTAGCAGTGGTAAAACAGCTTCAAACAGACTCATCGTTTAATCTTAACCACTTTAAATCAATTATTGCTGAGAACCCTATTCCATCGGTAAGAGAGCTGGTTGGTTTAGGCGGAGATTTTGAGAAACAACGTATTGAGCTGTTCTCACGTTTGTGGGCGAATGCCTTTGTTGCAGATACAGCGGTTATTAAGCTTGAACGAGGAGAAATTGTATTAGAACTCAACAATGAATTTGCGCCCCTTTCGAGTGCCAATTTTGTTTTACTCGCTCATCAAAAATATTTTGATGGTGTTCCATTTCATAGAGTTGTTTCGGGATTTGTAGTACAAGCCGGTGATAAAACTGAAACAGGTTGGGGTGGTCCTGGTTACGAGATAGTTTCTGAATTTTCATTCCTTCCGTATAACGAGGGAGTATTAGGCATGGCAAGTTCCGGTAAAGATACCGAAGGTTCTCAATGGTTTATAACAACAGGGTATTACCCACATCTTGAACGTGCATATACAGTATTTGGAAAAGTTGTTGCAGGTATGGAATTACTTCCGCTTATAATGCAAGAAGAGAGAATACTCTCTCTTCATGTGCATTAATAATTGTTTCTAAAGTTGATTTTTACTTTTTGAGAATCTCGTCGTATTTGCTCTGTCTTTGAGAGTCAACTTTTTTCAATTGTTCCCAAATCTTTTTATCAGGGAAATTTCCTAATCTATCTATTATCTCACCACTTTTTGCGTCAAAAAATGAGCGAATAAAATAGCTGTTTACATCGAGTTTCGAACGAATCTCAAATAAGTTGTAAACAAGTTTAGCCATTTCTTTTTGCCCACCCACTTTATCTTTTTCGTATAAATCTATACCATAATGATAGGTAGCAAAAGCTTCGCGGAAAGGACGATATTTTTCGTTTAAGAAATCGGAAATAAAATCTTTGCGATTAAAATTTCCATCAACCCAGCCGCTGTTATAATTACTGCTACGCGAAAGATTTGCAATTTCAATAGCTTTGTTAAAAAATTGTGTTCCGGTAAACTTCTCCCAACTTTCTTGTTCAAGTCCTATTATAACAAAAGCATAATAATCTAATAAACTTGTAACCGAATTAAATGCATTAGGATCGAAGACTAAAGAGACGTTCCTCTCATATTTAAACGACCATGAGTTATCATTAACTAACAATATGGGTGTCCGTTTAGGTGAGTTATAAATCTGCCTTAAACTTGACACAATCACCTGAGCTTGAAATGATGTTTGGTCACTTGAACCTGTAAACAAAATGTTAAACTGGCAATCAATTTTTGCGTAGTCCCAATTTGCACCCGTGAAACGGGTCTCGTTAAGATATCGCTCAATTTCTAACTGGAACTTATCCAAATTATCCCGTGTAGCAGAGGGTAATTGTTCGTAAGTAACTGAAACGGTGGCATTAAGCTCTTGGGCCTTTATTTGAATTAAGGCAACAAACAACAAGATTAAAAAGCTTATATATTTCATATCTCTCAAGCTGAATTCTTAAAAATGAAACTAAAGTTACGCAATCTTAATGATAGAATAAAATGTAAGAAATTAGACATTTTTCTGTTTCATTAGATTCTTATCTACACCCATGTGGCATAATGAAAAATCATACTTTACAGGGTCTTCCCGGTCATACAATGTTAAACATTTAGTTATTTCTTTTGCCATTTTCATATCAGGTGTTGATCGTAATGTAAAACCAAGTTCTATGGCAACCCTTTTTATATGTGTATCAAGCGGTATTATCAAGTCTTTAGGCTGAATAATTGTCCAAATACCAAAATCCGGTTTTTCTTTACGCACCATCCAACGCAAAAACATCATAAAACGCTTACAAGCACTGCCGGAAGCAGGGTCGGGTAGCATATAAGCAAAACCCTTGGCTGAGCTTTTACCGGACTCCCGAAGCGTTTTTGCGAACACCGCTAACGCATCTACAAGTCTATCTTTAACGCCCTCTTCGGAAAGAGACTCGTTAAACAAATTCTGTAGCGAACCATATTTTTTATAAATCTTTTGAAGTGCTTTTAGTAATGAAACCAGATCCTCACCTGTATAAAACCGATAGCGTACTTGATAGAATGGTTTGAAATCTTTTGATTGAAAGCTTAACAAATTTTGGAGAGGTTTGCTCCCCAGCAAATCTGCAATAGTGCCGGTGGTTGCTACAATTTTTGGGATAGCCCCGAACGAATATACTGCCGTAATAAAGCCAATAAGCTCAATATCCAACTCGTTATTGTACCGATGCGGAATCAGGATGGGATCAAGAACCTCTTCTTTTTGCGAATATTCTGCATAAACTTTTTCGAGTTTATTATACAATCGCTTATAGTAATTTGGTTGCTCTTTCATCCCATTACTTGCGCAGCAAGGTTATCATTTCACGTACAGCTTCGCTAATACCCACAAACATCGCCCTCGCCATAACAGCGTGACCAATGCTCACTTCATCAATATCGGTGAGTTCTCTAAAAATTTTAATATTATTATAATCGAGTCCGTGACCTGCATTTACACCCATACCCAATTTTTTAGCATGCTTTGCTGCAAGTCGAATTTTTTCGAGTTCGTCTATGCGTTCGTCTTCAATAATTGCATTAGCAAATACACCGGTATGAATTTCAATGAAATCAGCATCAATTTCAGCAGCAGCATCAATCTGTTCCATTTCAGGTTCAATAAATAACGATACAGGTACACCGGCGTTATGTAAGTCTTTTATTGCATCTTTGAGGATATCTATTGAATCAATAACGTTTATTCCGCCTTCGGTGGTAAGCTCGAGGCGTTTCTCGGGAACGATGGTTGCCAAATCAGGAACAACATCGCATGCAATTCTGATTATCTCTTCTGTAGCTGCCATTTCGAGGTCGAGCTTTGTGGTAACCAATTCTCTTAATAAACGTACATCGCGTTCGGAAATGTGTCTTCTATCCTCGCGAAGATGTACAACAATTCCATCAACACCTGCTTGCTCTGCTATAAGCGATGCTGTTACAGGGTCGGGTTGTGCTCCGCCACGAGCGTTTCTAAGAGTAGCAATATGATCCACATTCAACGAAAAAAGCATAATATTCACCAAAGTTGTTTTAGTGCGTTAATAAAAGACTGAACTCCGATTCCGTAGTCGCCTGAACGAAATCTTAAGGATGCAAATAAATCAATTATGAACATAATTCCAAAATGAGTTATTGCACAATAGATAAATGAGCCTGTTCGCCAAGCAAGCATACCAAGTATAACGCCTCCGGCAATAGACGAAAACGTTTCGGCTGCTGGCTTTCCGTTATGCAAAATTACAAACGGTATCATTTGTATAAACACCGCGGTATAGCCAAACCGTTCTTTTAACCCAAATAGCATATACCCCCTCCAAACAAATTCCCATGCAATCATATAGAGTAGCATTCCGGTTTCATAAACCAGGAAAATACTCCAGTCGGTTTTTGCTTCATACAAATGTGGATAAAACAAGGTAAACTGTGCCGAGCCCGATGAAATCCACAGTATGGGCATCATAAAAAGTAAAAACACTGCGGTTATTGGAAGCCCTGTTTTGTAATCGCCAAATGTAACACCAAACTCTTTGGGTTTCTTTTTGTGTACAAAAAGTATCAGAAGTACGGGTAGTATAAAAAACACTGTAAAATCGCCAACAAACCAATAGGCAAACTCGTAAAACATGGGTTTTTCCAACCCTTGTAAAGTTGGCAATAACTCAAATCTAAAAAACCTCCGTGATGTTAGATACCACGAAATTGTTTGTAGCACTGCAACGGCAACTAAAACTATAACAACTTGCTTATCCAATGAGCCGAATTGTTGTTTTATCAAAGCCCATTCGGCTTT
>CALKUG010000032.1 GCA_937996765.1 uncultured Ignavibacteria bacterium | reverse complement strand
GCCCTGCTTTGTAAACAAGGAATAAAAAAAACTATGTGTTTAAAGTTAACACTTTTTCCAAAAGCAAAATGGTAGGTTGATTTTTTGTGCAGTAATAAAGCTGTTGCATAAATATGTAAAAATTTATATTTTTCTACAGCAAATAAATGTTTTAAAATTTGCATTTATAAATGAAAAATCGGAGGAGAGCATTCATGCATAGAATAATTGCATTACTATTGGTGGTTGTTGGTGTAATATTTAATTCCAACGCACAACAGATAAAAATTGGTATAGGGCCTGAAATAATATCACCAGGATTTTCAGGACTCTCTACGGTGCCATCAAAAGGGTTTGGCGCCACACTGCATTTCGAAATGCCTATTACCTCCAAAAGCAGTCTTATGTTACGAGTGGGATATATAGACTTTCCCCCATTAGAGCTAAATCTGTTTAATATTGCCAAGCTTGGCTTAGAATTTACAGTAATTCCGGTAGAGTTAGGTCCAAAAATATATTTTAGCAAATTAATATACTTCCAAGCAAATGCTGAAGTCTTTTTTATTGGAGGCAAAGTAGGCCTAACTTCATCAGACTCAAAGGTGGAGGCAACTACTGAGTGGTTCCGTGCCTATGGAGGTGCAATAGGATTGGGAATCGAACCTGAAATTGCAGAGCGCATCAATCTGGATATCAGTTTTCGATATGCATTGAATCAAGTTACCGTTGACTATATTTCCACGCGAATCGGCCTGAACTACCAATTATAAAAACAGATTTTACAGTTTTCAAATAAAAAACTAAGGAGAACATTCATGCAAAAAAAACTTACATTACTACTGGTGGCTTTGGGTATTACCTTCAGCATATCTAACATAACATCCGCCCAAGATTTCAGAATTGGGATAGGGGCTCGGATATCTCATCCCGTTGGTCGCTTTGATGTACTTTATCCTGTTTCAGTTGGCGGCACGCTTCGTTTTGAGTATCAACTATTGCCAAAGTTTTTTCTGAATGTCAACACGGGCTTTATAGAATACAAAACGACACTTAATTATTTTTTTGTTGAAGAGAATTACTCAACTAAAGATGTACCGCTTGTATTTGGAGCCAAAGTATTTTATTGGAAAGATTTTTACGCATTGGGTGAAATAGGTCTTCACTTTGTAGAAAGGAAAGTAGTGTTCGATTCAAGAATCTTTAGGTTAAATAAAACGGAAACAAGCGAAGGAATTGGACTTGGCTATGAAAAACATATTGGGAGATCACTGCTACTTGATATCGGAGTAAAACATACTTTTTGGGAAATGGATACCTTCTACTTTGATAATGTTGAGGTTGGTATGATTATCAGCTATGCATTTTAGGAGAGAATGATGTTATTCAAATCAAAATACATTTGCATAAAACGAGGATATGGACAATGGTTTTAAGAATAGTAAAAACTTTAATTGTTATTGTGTTACTAACAATAACAATGCAAGCACAGATGTTTAAAGTGAGTTTGGGACCTGAATTTAGCAACCCAAAAGGGGACTTCAATTACTGGTATGAAATGGGGTATGGAGCATCAGCCCAGATAGAATATCAAGTGTTATCGAGGATGAGTTTAACACTCAATTCAAGTTATGGATATTGGCACGGGGATGAGGACTTGATCTACCGATACCTCAAAAACAAAAGCTACTCTGTTAACAGTGTATCTACTTCTTTGGGCATAAAAACACATATCACTGAGAATTTTTATGCAGCCGGAGAAATAGGATATCACTATTTGTTTTCAAATACCGAGATACTCCCTGGTAATGAATTGCTAAAAGAAGAAATATTGATAAAAAAATCGCTTTCGCATTTTGGACAGGGAATAGCAATCGGATTCGAAAAACCCTTGAACAACAATCTATTTTTGGATGGGAGTGTAAAATATTCATTTGTTCCGGGTGAAGCATATACGTATAACCGAGTAACAACACGAATAGCCCTCAGCTATCAGTTTTAAACTAAACTTAGGAGATTACAAAACATGAAACAAACAACAATACTTATAATGACGCTCTTTATAGCATACGCTCAAAGTTTTGCACAAGAGTTTAAAGTCAGTATTGGCGGTGAAGCATCCTTTCATACCGGTATTTATTCGGAATTCATTACTAACGCTTATGGAGCTACCATTCGAGCAGAAATACCAATTATTAATAATGTTGGGATTATTATTACAACAGGTACCATATATTCGGATAAAGATTATGACATCTTTGGCATACCCGAGCTCAAGACGGTAATTCATACAAATTTAATTCCCATTATGATTGGCAGCAAGATAAACCTCTCAAATAGCCTCTACGTATTAGGTGAAGCGGGGATGAATACATTTTTATTAAAAACAGATGATGTTTATTACGTTAATGGCAGTATAAAAATATCTGCCCGTGGAGAAGAAACTCATGAAAGTAAATTTGGTTGGGGAGTAGGTGTAGGTTTTGAAATGCCGATCATCGAAAAAGTAAATCTGGACTGTTCTGCCAAATACCAAACGGTACGCGATAACTACGACCATTTCAACACCCGCCTCGGGATAAGTGTGGCGTTGTAGAGAATGAGTTATCAACCAGGAATATCAGTACCCCCCGGTAGAGCCATTGCAAAGGCACTCGATGCCGCAGGGCTTACCCAAAGGGATTTAAGTCAGAGAATTGGAATTTCCGAAAAACATATTAGCCAG
>CALKUG010000031.1 GCA_937996765.1 uncultured Ignavibacteria bacterium | reverse complement strand
GGCAATCAATCGCCGTAAAGCACTTGCATCACCCATTACCGAAACCGTAGGGGTAATGTTTATAGTATCAATGTTGTTTTTCATAGGTACTAAAATAATTGCAGGGGATTCAACTATGACTCCCGGTTCGTTTATACTCTATATTGGATTTATCTTTCAGTTAATGCAACCTCTAAAACTTTTTGGTCAAGTTTTTAATAGTGTTAAAGAAGGTGTTGCGGCAAGTGAAAGAGTATTTAGAGTTTTAGACACAAAACCCGATATACTCGATGTTGAGAATCCTAAACATTTAGCTGAGTTTAAGTCCACTATTGAGTTTAGGGATGTTACCTTTAAATACGAGACAGGCGATACAGTACTAAAGAATATTAATCTCACCATCAAAAAAGGTGACATTGTTGCGTTGGTAGGACCGAGCGGAGCAGGAAAATCTACTTTAGTTGACTTAATACCACGTTTTTACGATCCTGTTTCAGGTGCAGTGTTAATAGATTCAGGTGATATTCGTGAATACTCGGTTAAATCATTGCGCTCACATATCGGAGTAGTAACTCAAGAAACCATTTTATTTAACGATAGTATCTATAATAATATTACTTACGGTGGAGCCAACTATACTCAGGAGCAAGTTGAGTCTGCGGCTAAAGCGGCAAATGCTCATAATTTTATAGTTGAATTACCTGAAGGGTATAACACCATCATTGGTGATAGAGGAGTTAAATTAAGTGGCGGTCAGAGGCAGAGAATTTCTATTGCACGGGCTTTGCTTAAGAACCCGCCGGTGCTTATTTTAGATGAGGCAACATCTGCACTCGATACAGAATCTGAGCAGTTGGTTCAACAGGCCATCGAAAATTTGATGCAAGGTAGAACCTCAGTTGTTATTGCTCATCGGCTTTCAACTATTATGAATGCAGATACCATTGTAGTGCTGGAAAATGGTAACATTGTTGAGCAAGGAAGGCACGAAGAACTTATTGCCCATGAAGGACTTTATAAAAAACTCTATCTTATGCAGTTTAAGGATTAGGTGTTTTGTTAACAGCAATGATTAGACAGAAACAAATTTTTATTATTTCGATTCTGTTTCTACTATCGCTATTAGAAGGGGTGGGCTATGCACAATCCGCAAAAACTGAAAAAGAATTAAAAGACAAGCTTTCTCATATAGCCCAGATAAATAACAACGACACCATTCGCCTCTTATCCAATAAAGTTATCGTAGATGCAAAACGATTATCGTTAGAAGCAATAGAGCTTGAGGCAGAGTTAAACCTTGCCTTGGTTATTTTTAACGAAAAAGATTTCTCGGCCGCTGAGAACTACGTTAGGGCCCTATTCCCGCGCATCGAACGTTTGAATAACAAACGAATCTATGGCCTTGCTTATATGCGATTAGGCGAAATTGCGCGTGAAGCTTTTAGATATAATGTGGCTTACGATTACACTAAACGTAGTATTACTTTATTTTCAGAAACCCAATCAATAGATGGACTCAGCTTTGCGTATAACAGTATGGGCTTGCTCTATTGGAAAATAAACAATTTCGATAGTGCGTTAGTCTATTACCAAAAAGGATTAGAACTACGAGAAAAATTGGGTTACAAACTGAGAATTGGGCAAAGTTATAATAATCTTGGTGTGCTATTCTATAATTGGGGCATAATGGAAAAAGCAATCGAAAATTATGAAAAAGCAATAAAGATACGCGAGGAAATAGGGGATAACACAGGGCTGAGTTATGTATTTGTTAATCTCGCTCTTTCATACGAAGGACTCGGCGATACCTTACGAGCGTTGGAGTTAATTCAACAAGCAAACTCAATAAACATAAATTCCAAGGACGTCAGTTCGATAGCCTACTCATCCAACAAACTTGCACAGATTTACGAACGGAAGCATCAGTTAGATTCGGCATTATATTACTATAGGGAGTCGTTAAAGTTTTATGAAAGGGTAAACGAAAAATTTGGAATAGTTACAAGTTGGAATTCTATAGGTAATATCCAGAACTTACTCGGGCAACCTGAAGCGGCTTTGGTTTCACTTAAATCCATACTCCCCACCGTTGAGTTATTAAATGACAATATGCGTAAAGCAGTTGTATATTCAACCATCGGTGATTCCTATAATCTCTTAAAACGATACTCTGAATCTATAAACTACTATGAGAGTTCTTTAAGTTTAATAAGTAATCTTTCTAATCCCCGCTTACGTTTGCGATTGTTCGATTCATTGGCGTCGGTTCAAAGTAGTATTGGTAATTATCGTATAGCGTATGAGTACACAACTAAATTCGAACAATTACGTGATAGTCTTCACCAAAGTCGTTTTAATGTTGAGTTAGCATCATACCGCGCTAAGTATGAATTAGAGCAAAAAAACAGAAAGTTAGCTGAAACAGTAGCAACAGTGCAACGACAGAATTATTTCATAAGTTTTGCATTAGTGCTTGTAATTGTTTTGGTAGGGGTCACAATTTACGTGATAAGAGTTGGTCGTTTTAAGCAACGGATGAACGAACAACTTGTTAATGCAAATAGTCAAATCAGTTCTCAGAATATGGAACTCGAACATGCGAATGTTACAAAAGATAAATTGTTTTCAATTATCG
>CALKUG010000030.1 GCA_937996765.1 uncultured Ignavibacteria bacterium | reverse complement strand
TATTTTTCTTTTATAAGGGTTTTAACCAATATCGCTTCGTTTACTGAAACATCTCCTACAAGGGTTATCTCATCGAGCGAGGTACTATTGTTAAAATAGAGGAATAAATTAGAACACCCTTCTTCAAAGGTAATTCCCAAAGTGCCTGATGTAAAAACTTCCTCGTTATGTTTGATAAGTTCAAGCGAAGGTACAAAGCCCGCATCAACGGAATCTGTAAGCACCGCTTGCATTAAAGATTGTGAGGGAAGTAATTCTGTGGTATAACCTTTTGTTTTTACCACTTCGGCAATTAACCTGCCAAAAACGTTATTAGGGAGAGATATCTTTTTCATAGAACCTTATTTTTTCACTTGCAAAAATAATTAGAAAATAAAACCAATGAAATGGAACTAATACTAATATTTATGTGTTTCAACATACATATAGACTTTTATTATCACAAAACAAAGGAAATAGAATGAAAACTTTATCAGTTGCACTCATTGCACTATTTATGACTGCCGTAACTTATGCACAAGTTACCTGGTCGTTTGATAACTCACACTCAAAAGTAGGTTTCACGGTTGACCACTTGGTAATTAGCGAAGTGGATGGACACTTCAGATCCTACGAAGGAACAATATCATCAACCAAAGACAATGATTTTTCAAACGCACAAATAAACTTTACCATTAAAGCTAATTCCATAAACACTGAGAATGAAGATAGAGATAAACATCTCCGTTCGGCAGATTTCTTTGATGTTGAAAAATATCCCAACATTACTTTTGTATCAAAAAGTATGACCAAACAGCAAGGTAATAAATACAAAGTTACCGGTGACTTTACCATGAAGGGTGTAACAAAATCCATTACATTTGATGCAGTAATGTCAGGTCCTGTAAAAGACCCATGGGGAAACACAAAAATTGCATTCAAACTCAAAGGTGAACTTAATCGTTTTGATTACGGATTGCAATGGAGCAAAGCAACCGAAGCAGGCGGTTTAGTAGTAGGTAAAGAAGTACGTTTTGATATAGATGTGCAGTTAAAAAAGAACTAAACACATATTAGAATACTGATAAAAAAAGGTGCTCGAAGCACCTTTTTTTATGCTTAAATCAAAATAATCTAATTTTTTTCTATCTAATTTTCTTCGATTTAATTTTAGCAGCTTTTCCTGAAAGTCCACGTAAATAGTACAATTTCGCTCTGCGAACACTACCTTCACGAACCAATTCAATTTTAGCAACTTGAGGAGAATTATACGGGAAAATTCTCTCAACGCCTACACCGCTCGAAATTTTGCGAACGATAAACGATTTATTTTCAATGCTGCCACGGATGCTGATTACATCGCCTTCAAAAACCTGAATTCTCTCTTTATCACCTTCGATTACGCGAACGCTTACTTTAATTCTATCGCCGGGTGCAAATGCCGGAATGTCGGTTCTGATGGTTTCGGGCATTATATCTTTTATACTGAACATCTCTTCTTACTCCGAAAGATTATTAATTTTCCATTTTTCAGTTAAAATGACGGACTGTTTATCGCGCCATTGTTGTATCTCTTGGTGATTTCCGGTTAACAGAGCATCGGGAACTTTCATTCCTCGGTAATCCGCAGGCCGGGTATAATAGGGAGCGCCAATAGTTTCGCCTAACTGAAACGAATCAGTAAGGGCGGATTCACTATCGTTAAGCACTCCGGGAATCAAACGAACAATTGCATCTATTATGAGCATTGTGGGTAGCTCACCACCGCTAAGTACAAAGTTTCCAATCGAAACCTCGTCGGTGGCAAATCGCTCACGAACTCTATCGTCTATTCCTTTGTAATGACCGGCAATAAAAAGTAAATTTCCGGCCATTGAGAGCTTATTTGCGTAGGGCTGATCGAATACTTTTCCTTGTGGAGTTAAAAAAAGTATATGATCGTAATTACGCTCACTCTGTAACTTTTCAATACACTCAAAGAACGGCTCCGGCTTTAGGAGCATTCCCGCTCCGCCACCAAAGGGTTTATCGTCTATCTGGCGATGTTTGTTATACGCATAATCACGAAGATTATGTATCGTAATACTCACTTTGCCCTTCTCTTGAGCACGTTTAATGATGCTTGTGGTTAGCGGTCCTACAAATATGTCGGGTACCGCAGTTAAAACATCAATTTTCATCATCAAACAAATCTTCTTTTGTTGAATTAAGTACCAATACTTTTGCCTGAGCATCAAATGATACTATCAACTTTTTAAGTGCAGGAATTAAAAATTCTTCATCAGAATCATCTTTAATAACATACACGTCATTAGCAGGCATCTGGAGCACTTCTGATACTACACCCCAATAGCCGGCAGGAGTTATAACCCTGCTTCCTATCAAATCGTGTATAAAATAAGTAAACTCCGGAAGTTGTAGAGAATTATCATTCTCTACAAAAACCTTTTTGCCTACAAGGAATTGTATTTCCTCGCGACTCGAAAAATTTCCGAGCTCGAAAAATACAAATCTTCCTTGTAATCTGGATGATTTAACCTCGAATTTTTTGTAGTCTCCAAAAAATTCGAGTACCACCTCAGTAAGCGATTCGAATCGCTTAGGGAAATCAGAATAGGAAATTGCCTTTACTACACCCTTTTCCCCTACAGGAGCAATAAGCTCTGCAATGAGAATTAGGTTATCCGGAATTTGAGAACTATTTATCAATTATCTCCAGAACCGCTTTTTTTCCTTCTTTTGCTGCAATAGCTGTAAGCAACGTACGTAATGACTGTGCAGTTTTACCTTGCTTACCAATAACTTTTCCGATGTCAGACTGTCCAACTCGCAATGCAAGTTTGACCTTCTTTTCATCAGATTCACGGGAAACATCTTCAACAACCACTTCTTCAGGGTTGTCCACAAGATGCTTTGCTACATACTCGATAAATTCTTTCATCGTGATCCTCTAGTTTTTATACTAGGCGCACCTATCGAACGTAAATAGCGATTATTCCGCAATGTAGAATATTTTAAGTGACCTTGAGGTCATTAAATCAGGATAAAGCGGCTTTCGCCTTATTCGGAAACAGCGCCAGTTGCTTCTGCTGTACTTGCTTTTTTAGACTTCTTCTCGGTTGATTTATTAGCTTTTGCGGCTTCGCGTTCAGCTTTCCACTCATTTACACGAGTTTCAACCTCTTCAACTGAAAGTCCGCGCTTTAATAATTCGCGCTTCAAAGTAACGCCTGTTTGACGCAACAGACTTCTAACGGTATCGGTAGGTTGAGCACCAACGTTTAACCAATACAAGGCACGTTCAACGTTTACATCAACGGTGTGCGGACTTGTTTTTGGGTTGTAGGAGCCAACCGCTTCGATAAATTTACCATCGCGTGGTGCACGTGCATCCACTGCAACGATCTTGTAAATGGGCTGTCTTTTTTTACCCATTCTTCTTAAGCGTAGTTTTACTGCCAAGTTGTTTTAACCTCCGGTTAAATGCGGATATCTTTTATTTGAACTTACCTAATCCGCCCTTAAACATTCCACCACGGGCCATTTGACCCATCATCCGCTGCATCTCGGTGAACTGTTTAACTAAGCGGTTTACGTCTTGTATAGTAGTCCCACTTCCGCGGGCTATTCTTAAACGGCGCGACCCATTTAATAATTTGGGCGTATGCCGTTCGTCTTTGGTCATTGAGCTTATTATAGCTTCGACCTTCAAGAGTGCTTTATCGTCTATTTGCTGACCCTTTAGTGCGTTACTCACACCGGGTATCATACCTAATAACGACGATAAACTTCCCATTTTCTTAATCATTCTAAGCTGTTTAAGAAAATCGTCAAAATCAAACTTATTTTTACGTAATTTTTCTTCAAGATTCTCCGCATCCATATCTGCTATGTGTTCTTGGGCCTTTTCAACCAAAGAAATTACATCGCCTTTGCCAAGAATTCTTGAAGCTAATCTATCGGGGTAGAACGCATCTAATGCATCCAACTTTTCTCCGTTGGATACAAATTTGATGGGTTTACCCACAACTGAACGAATTGAAAGTGCAGCACCGCCCCTGGTATCACCATCGAGCTTAGTGAGCACAATTCCGTTAAATTCTACTTTTTCATTAAACGCAGAAGCTGAATTAACAGCATCCTGTCCGGTCATCGAATCAACAACAAACAGTGTTTCATTTGCTGAAACAAGTTGTTTTATATCCGCAACCTCGTTCATCAACTCTTCATCTACGTGAAGGCGTCCGGCAGTATCAACAATAACGGTATCTAAACCGTTTTCCTTTGCATATTGCAGGGAGTCGGAAGCAATTTTTCTTGCATCCTTAACCTCTAACGAGAAAACGGGCACCTCAATTTGAGTGCCCAATGTCTTTAACTGCTCAATAGCAGCAGGGCGATAAATATCACCTGCAACCAAAAGCGGCTTTCTGCCAAAACCTTTTAAACGCTTTGCAAGTTTACCACAAAACGTTGTTTTACCTGAGCCCTGAAGCCCAACAACTAAAATTACAGTGATACCGGAGGCGTTTAGAGATAGTTCGCTGTTGCTTCCGCCTAAAAGTTCAACCAATTCATCATAGATGATTTTGGTAATCATCTGCGAAGGAGAAACTGAGGCTATTACCTCTGTGCCGAGGGCTTGCTTACTAACTCGCTCAATAAACTCTTTTGCCACTTTAAAATTAACATCCGCATCAATAAGGATGCGACGAATCTCTCTGATTGCATCAGATATATTTTTTTCGGTTAGTTTACCCTGGCCGCGTATTTTCTTGAGCGCGGCGTCAATTTTTAAGCTAAGCTCATCCAGCATTATAGCTACTATTGCCCTTTAAGCGCATTGGCTCCGGAAACTACTTCGAGAATTTCCTTAGTGATTGCTGCCTGACGCGCTTTATTGTACGTCAACTTTAGAGATTTGATCAGGTCTTGGGCATTTGTTGAAGCTAACTCCATTGCAGCCATACGAGCACCATGCTCAGCGGCATTAGAATCCAACAAGCACTTCCATACTTGCATCTTTAATTTCTCGGGTATAAGCATTTCGAATATTTCTTTTTTACCCGGCTCGTAAATATACGGAGTTTCATCCGAATTTGAATCATTTGAAGCAGAAACAATCGGTAAAAATTGGTCGGTTGTTACTTTACTGGTTACAACTGACACAAATTGGTTGTAAATTATAACAACTTTTTCAAAATCACCTCTGAGAAATCCGTCTGTCAATACACGATAAATCTGCAGAGCGTCCTCAAATCCCATGTGGTTAAAAAACTGAGTTTTGGAAAACAGTATAGGGTAACCGGTGGATTTAAAGGCATCATTCCCTTTTCTGCCTATGCAAAACAATGCGGGTTGCAATCCATTTGCAACTAACTCTTCTTTAATATATCTATTTGCTTCACGCAAAAGATTAGAATTAAATGGTCCGCATAATCCTCTATCAGCAGTAACAACCACAACAGCAACTTTTTTTACCGGTTTCTCAGCAAAATAAATATTACTCAATTGGTCTTCTGCAGTGCTCAAATTCGAGAGCATACCGGATATTTTTTTTGCGTACGGCCGTGCGTTGAGAATGTTTTCTGTTGCTCTGCGTAATTTAGCAGCTGCAACCATTTTCATTGCTTTGGTTATCTTTTGGGTGTTTTGAACACCGCCTATACGAACCCGTAGATCCTTAAGTGTTGGCATTACAATTTATCAACTTCTTTTAAAGGCATTTTTGAATTCAGTTGCTGCTTTTTTGATTTGGTCAACCACATTGTCGCCAAGTGCTTTTGTTTCTCTAATTTCAGAGAATACAGTTGGATAGCGTGATTCTAAAAATTCCCAAATCTCTTTTTCAAAGCGCTTAACATCATTGAGATCCAAATCGTCCAAATAACCATTGGTACCTAAATAAACCGATACCACTTGCTTTTCAACAGGAATTGGTTGATACTGTCCTTGTTTAAGTAACTCAACAAGGTGAGCACCACGATTTAATTGTCTCTGTGTTGAAGCATCGAGATCACCTGAAAATTTAGCAAAAGCCTCGAGTGAGCGATAAGCAGCCAAATCTAATTTTAACGAACCGGCAACTTTTTTCATCGCTTTAATTTGTGCGTTACCACCTACACGGGAAACCGAAATACCAACGTTAATAGCAGGACGAACACCCGCGTTAAACAAGTTTGGTTCCAAATATATCTGACCATCTGTAATAGAAATTACGTTGGTAGGGATATATGCAGATACGTCACCTTGTTGGGTTTCGATAATTGGTAGTGCGGTTAAGCTACCACCACCAAGCTCTTTGCTCAGTTTTGATGCACGCTCAAGTAGGCGTGAGTGCAAGTAGAACACGTCACCCGGATAAGCTTCACGTCCGGGAGGTCTTCTCAACAAAAGCGAAAGTTCGCGGTAAGCAGCAGCCTGTTTCGAAAGATCGTCATAAATAACTAATGCATGCTTGCCGTTATCTCTAAAAAACTCACCAATCGAAGCGCCGGCATAAGGAGCAATAAATTGGAGTGGTGCAGGATCTGAAGCTGAGGCAACAACTACGGTTGTGTAACTCATCGCTCCGTTTTCAACTAATTTTGCAACAACCTGAGCAACGGTTGAATTTTTCTGACCAATTGCTACGTAAACGCAATACACAGGCTCAACACCAACTTTAGCAGCCTCTTCGGTATGCGTATATTTTTGATTAACAATAGTATCAACGGCAACAGCAGTTTTACCTGTTTGTCTATCACCGATAATTAGCTCACGTTGTCCTCTACCAATGGGAATCATTGCATCAACAGCTGTGATACCTGTTTGGAGTGGTTGATTTACAGGAGAACGCTCCAACACGCCAAGTGCTTTACGTTCTATAGGATAATGTTTATCTGATTGAATAGGACCTTTTCCATCAAGCGGAACGCCAAGTGGTGTAACAACTCTGCCAAGCAAAGCTTCGCCAACAGGAAGCGATGCAACACGCTGTGTTCTTTTTACAGGGTCGCCTTCTTTAACCAACTTCGATTCGCCAAATAATACAACGCCTACGCTATCTTCTTCCAAGTTCAAAACCATTCCGAAAACATCATTAGGGAACTCAACAAGTTCACTCATCATTACTTTTTCGAGGCCGTAAACACGAGCGATACCGTCACCGACTTGTAGTACTGTTCCCTGCTCATACATTTCCATTTCATTGGAAGCACCGGAAAGCTGTTTGGCAAGTACCGAGGTTATCTCATCCGGTCTTATTTCAACCATAAATTTTTCCTTTTGAAACTTTAATTAAGTGTAATTTCCGCACCGCGGAAACGTTTCTTTAATTGTTTTAATTTGTTGGCTACAGATGCGTCATACACAGTATCCTCAACGGTTACCACAAATCCTCCAAGCAATACTTGGTCAACAGATGTTGTATAAATAACCTTTTTCTGAAGCTTTTTCTCAAATTTCTCAACAATCGAGCTAATCTGTGAAGGTTCTAAGGCAACAGAGGATTTAATATGCACGCGCACAACTCCGTTATGCTCATCCACTAATTTCTTGAACGCCTCCATTATTCCCTTAAGGGCTTCAACGCGTTCCTTAACCTTCAAAAATTGAATAAACTCGACAGTGATTGCTGAAATCTTGCCAGAGAATATATCGACAAGGATATCTGCCTTTTTCTCTTCAGTAATTATAGGACTCGAAAGAATTTTGCTGAGTCTATGCTCACCTGTAAGAGCTGCAAATATCGTTTCCGCATCGTCTGCGGCACTCTCAATAGCATTATTTCTCTTTGCAAGGTCGAGAAAAGCTTTAGCGTAACGAAGTGAAACCTGATATGAACGCATAATTAATTACTCTGAATTTCAGAGATATATTTGTTAACAAGCTCTTTCTTCTTTACATCATCCAGAGTTTCCCGTATGATTTTAGAGGCTATATCAACCGAGAGATTAGCCACCTGATCCTTAATATCATTTAAGGCCTGATGTTTCAAATTCTCGATATCTTTTTGAGCCGTAGTGAGCCTTTCAGCTGCTTCTTTATCTGCTTTTTGCTTATGCTCAGCTCTGAGGTCTTCAGCAAATTTTCTGCTTTGTGCAATAATCTGCTGAGCTTCCTCTTGTGCCTTTGCAATAATAACTTTATTTTCTTCCGAAATTTTCTTGGCTTCCTCTTTAGCTTTTTCGGCAGCTTGGAGTGATTCGTTTATTTTTTTCTCACGTTCATCCAAAGCCGAAATTATGGGCTTCCAAGCAAATTTGCCAAGCACAACCAGAAGTAGCACAAACATTACAACGGTCCAGAATCCTAATCCGCCATCCGGCGATAAAACTCCACCACCGCCTTCGCCACCGCTTGCTTTAGCAAACGCCAGTAAAAGACTTAATGTCATAAATAAATAATCCTTTACTTGTTAAGGGAGAGTTTTCTCCCAAAATCGCTAAATTAACTTAACTTAAGCTTTACCGGCTAACTGGAAGGTGATTACGAGTGCAAAAAGTGCAATACCTTCAATAAGAGCAGCAGCAATAATCATTGATGTTCTGATATCACCAATAGATTGTGGCTGTCTTCCGCTTGCTTCCATAGCAGCTGCACCAATTTTACCAATTCCGAGGGCAGCACCAATAATTGTTAAAGCAGCACCGATACCGGCAGCAATAGCTGTTAATTCCATGTTGAGTTCTCCTTCAGGGTTTACCTGATGTTTAATATATGTTTACTGATAAATAAAGTTGAAAACTGTTAGTGCTCTTGATGCACTGCCATGCCAATAAATAATCCTGAAAGCATGGTAAAAATGTACGCTTGTAAAAACGAAACTAAAACTTTTAATAACAAAATTGCAACTGTCATAAATATTGAAAGAGGAATCATATATACAGTGGCAAATATCAATCCAATTAACGCATACACTACAATTTTGCCCGCGAGCATATTTGCAAAAAGACGTATAGCCAATGCAAAGGGTTTTGTGAACAATCCAATAAACTCGATGGGTATCATAATTATAAGAAGCGGTGCAGGCAATCCGTGGGGAATTAATCCCTTAAAATAACCAAAAAAACCGTTGTGCTTAATTCCGCCATACTGCGTAACTAAAAACGAAAATACCGCAAGAGTTGCGGTTATTGAAATATTACTTGTTATCGCGGCGGTATAAGGAACCAAACCAAGAAAGTTAGCAAAAAGTATAAAAAAGAAAGCCGTTAATAGATAAGGTACAAAAGTCTGATAACCCTTACCAATCGTTGGCTTTGCAATGTCATCTTTTACAAAAACAATAAGTGTTTCAAACATATTTTGCAAACCGCTGGGTACAAGACTTTTTTTGTACTTGCGTGCCATCAACGGAAAAACTAATAACATGAGAAATGATACTACAAACAAGAAAAAGACGTGTTTGGTAATCGGAATAGGGAATAAGCCGAAAAATGTCAGATCATTTGCAAACATGGGTTCATTCATCACGTGATGAATTATCCAGTCGCCCCCTTCGGCAGCTTTATGCAGTGTATCTGCTATAGCCGTAGTGTCTGCAACATTAGCTGTTGGATTGTTCATAAACAGTATTCTTTTTTAATATCTTGCTCGTGTGTAAAAAAACGATCTCTAAAGACAACAACAAAAAATAAAAACTAAAGACAGAAAATATAAAGAGATTTGAGTTCAGTTTCAAGTAGAATAAACCACCAAGTATCAGAAGTAGCATTGCAAACATTCTTACTACCATTCCACCCATCACTAAAATCAGAAATTTCTGATTTCCGCCTGCAATTCCGAGTTTTATCAAAAACAACCCGATGAGGTGATTTACCGAAGATAGTGATACTCCTGCTATCAACGGCAAAAATGTTTCGTACTCCATATTTTCTGTAAAGTACAGCGTTATCAATCCAAGAATTGTAACAGCACTCAGTACATATGAAAAACTAAGAATTCTACTGTTAAAGTTCATTATTTTTGTTATTTTTTTCAGAAATTTGCATTGATGTGCGAATTACGTTATAAATACCACCTGTAGCGCCAATAAAAGCACCTACAAGGGTAAAAACTTCGCCGGTTTCAAAATAAGAATCCATCCACTTTCCTAAATACAGCATCAACACAACTGATGCAGCTAACTGTACCCCTAAACCCAAATAGGGAGCTGCTGTGCGATAAGTGTAAGCCAATGAGTTTTTATCCTCTTGCTCTTCGGACATTTATGCGCCGGCCTCTGAATGAGTGTTATACTGTGTGTTTACTGATTCTGAGTTTTGGCCATCTGATGCAGATGACATAGAACTGTGTCCATCAAAAGAAGCTCCTGCTTCAACAACCAATATTTTTGCAGAAATATCTCCGCGAAGTTGTGAGGTTTGCTCAAGAGTTAACTTGTTTTCACATTTAACAGAGCCGGAGATTTTACCTCCAATGGTGATGTTCTTCCCATGCACACCCTTGGTAACAACACCCGAACTACCAACAACTACATCACCTTGTGCAACAACTGTTCCGTTTACTACTCCGTCAATTCGTACTACGCCTTCCGAACGTAAATTTCCATCAATGGTAACGCCTGCTGCTATAATGCTGAATGAATCGTTATTATGATTTGTCTTTATAAGTTTCATGTTAATTTCCTTTTGTATCCACAAAATATTTTTGAGGGTCTAATGCCCTGCCGTCTTTCCACAACTCGAAATGAAGGTGCACGCCCGAGCTCTTTTCTCCTGTGCTTCCGGCCAGCGCAATTATTTCGCCTTGTGTAATAATATCACGCTCTTTTTTAAGCAGAGCATTACAATGTTTGTAAACCGAAATGTAACCATTAGTATGAGCTATCATCAATACATAACCCTCGTTTACCGTAAAGTCTGCCAACAATACATATCCATTTGCAGCAGCTTTTATCGGGGCATCGAGCCTACTTGCAATATCCACACCAAAATGTCCTATTTCGGGGTTAAATTTCCTGCTTACATAACCGGTAAGCGGCGTTAAAAAATAGGTTGTCTCCTCCGCACCGTTTATCCAATTTACAAAAGCCTGGTACATATTGCCTTGAGTACTTTTTTTCTTTTTGCCCGAAGGTAATTTTTCTTTTAAGGTAGAATCGGCTGTAATTATCATGTGTTCTAAATTGGCATTGTCTATTCGAAGCTGTTCGAGTTCGTTAAGTAGTTTACCTACTCTTCTATCCAATTCCAGCACTCTCAGTTTATCGGCTGCAGAAATCTGTGGTTCGTTTGCTTTAACATATGCCGCATGAAACGCAAAGGTTGTGAGTGAACTCATCAGACCAATAAGAAAAGTATAAAGTACAAGCAACACAACAGCTTTATTAAAAGAGAGTTTTTTAGATTCAGCAGCAACCCCCGAGGCCTCGGGAACAAAGAGTAATGAGAACCTAAATTTCTCAATTTTCTTTTCTAAAAAGCCGGGTAACTTCACTGTGGTTACGATTCCTCTCTAAACTTGCGATAAATTTTGTTAAAATCATTGAACTTTACTTTGCCTTCACGTAACAATTCGGGAGTAGGGGTTGTGAAATCTATCAAAGTACTACTTACATTATAACACTTTGCTTCCGTGTAAAAAAGCGCGTCAATATCACCCAAAAACTCTTGCCGTATTGTTATGTAATCTTCAAGTGGTGCCTCGCCACTGCGATAAACGCCTGTAGCTAAAATAGGTAAGTGCATACTATCAATTAATTTTTTACAAAACGAATGATTTGGCATTCTAAATATTGCTTTATCAGTATTCATAACTGCCGATGCATGGCCGTTCAATCGAAAACGTAACGATATCGGCCCAGGCCAAATTTGCGGAAAAAGTTCAATATCTCTATCATCTTGAATCTCTATATAACGCATTAACATTTCAATAGAGTTTACCAATAACACAAAAGTATTTGCATCATTGAGATGTTTTACCTTCACAATTCGAGAAATAACTTCCTCATTAAAGGGATTTCCCCCGAAACCATATAAGGTATCGGTAGGATAGATAAAAACCTTACCTTCAAAAAAAAGTTTTGTTGCAACCGATAGTGCGTCTTTCGCTCTATCATCAATATTAATTATCGCTGCTGAATTCATTTGCCTTCTTATTAACCATAGAAAGTACCTCTGCGAGAACTTCACTCGGTTCTATTTTCACAGCACATTCAAAAGTGCCTAAGGGACACTCTTTTCTTCCATGAATGCCACACGGTTTGCATTCAAGTCCGTTAAAACTCAAAAATTTACTACCTCTATTATAAGGGAAAAATCCGAATTCGGGAATAGTTGAGCAATAGATGGTTAATACAGGAATGCCGGCCATTACACCCATGTGAGTTGGGGCACTATCGTTACTGATTAGTGCTGTGCATCTTGAGAGGAAATACACCGATTCCGAAATACTCAGCCGACCTGCTACGTCTATCACACTTTCCTCTGGTAACTTTTTGAGTATAGTATTTGTATCTTGAATTTCCGATTTACTTCCAATAATTGCAATAGTAAACCCTCTTTCAATAAGTGCATCGGCAACGCGTATATAGTTGTTCAAAGGGTATTTTTTGGTTTCCCATACACTGCCCTGGGCTATTGCAATTACTTGTTTACTTTCTCCTATAATATCATCAATCTTGCTTTTATCAATCGCATCAAAGGTCAATAGGGGCTCATCACGCCATTGTTCTGTGTTGTTCGTTAATAGCCGCAGGTTTCTCTCAACTTCGTGTGTTGCGCCATCATACTCAACAAGTTCATCGTACAAAAATGACAAAGCTGATTTATCGAAAGAGATACTCGGTACTCGCGAAAAATATGCCAACATACTGCTGCGGGCTGAGCGGTGTGGTACAAACACTTTTGAATACCCTGCGCGAGTTATTTTACGGGCGAGTTTTAAGACTCCAAGTATTCCTTTTTCTGCGCCCCTTTTGTCGTAAGGGATTACTTCGTTTATATGAGGACTCAACTTGAATACTTCCATATTTGCCGGTAATGTAACAATATCAATCAATGAGTGTGGATGGAGCTTTGCAAGAGATTGTACCATGGGTAAGGTAAGTAGTGTATCTCCCAAAAAAGCAGTTTGAATAATCAGATAACGATTCATCAATACTTCCAGATATTATGCATCCAAAACCACTGCGTTGGCGATTTTCCGATTGCATCTTCAACAAGGGAAATGTATTTCTGCGTAAAATTATGAACCTTATCATCATATTCACCAACAAGAGCATCGGTG
>CALKUG010000029.1 GCA_937996765.1 uncultured Ignavibacteria bacterium | reverse complement strand
AGTTTATTGGAATCTGTTCCATTGATTCAGGCCAGGTGTGTGAGAGTTTACCTGTTGGTTGAAAATCACCATAGAGAACATCTGCAATGCCATTGCCTTCGGTTCCCGGAAGCCAAGCAGCAATTATTGCATCGGAGTAGGGGAGAATGCTATTTATAATCATAGGTCTGCCTGAAAAGAGAATTACAATGGTTTTGAGACCGGCTGATTTAACTTTTTTTACAACAGCGATATCTTCGGGGTCTAAGGCTAAATCTGTTTTATCGCCTTTGGTTTCAGCATAAGGTGTTTCCCCAATTACAACCACTGCAATGTCTTTACCAGCGGTGGAGTTACCAAATCTATCGTATGTAACCGCTGAGCCGGAAACTTGCTGTAGCCCCTGATAAACCGTAGTACCTATGGTTGTGTTACCGGCGCTACCATACCATGAGATGGTCCAACCACCGCATTGCAAACCTATGTCATTGGCGGATTTGCCAGCAACGAGTATGTTTTGCCCGGATTTTTTAAGAGGGAGCACATCGTCTTTTTTGGTTAGTAAAACCATAGATTCACGCACTGATTGACGAGCAAGTGCCCGATGCTCCGGTGAACCAACTTTCGGTAGCAGGCTACGGTTGGTATAGGGGCGTTCAAACAAACCCATTTCAAACTTTTTTCTTAAGATTCGGCTGACGGCATCATTAACTCTTTCTATACTCACTTCATTTTTTGCGAGTAAATCAAGCAGAGTTGTATAAAACAATTGATACCTATCGGGAATCATCACCATATCAATTCCCGCATTAATAGATGTTTTAATATCTGAGCGATAATCACCGGGAATATGATCTATACCTGCCCAATCGCTTACAATGAATCCCGAAAATTTTAATTCGCCTTTAAGTAAATCGGTTAAGAGATACTTGTAGCCATGAACCTTAACACCATTCCAACTATTGTATGTAGCCATAACTGAGCCAACACCCTGATTTATAGCTTCGATGTATCCGGGTAGGTGAATCTTACGCAACTCAGCTTCACTGATTTCAGTATTGCCTTCGTTCACACCGTTGTTAGTACCACCATCTCCGATAAAGTGTTTTGCACATGCGAGCACTCTACCGAATTCATTAAGGTTTGTTCCTTGAAATCCCAAAACGGAGGCATTCGACATTGCTACCGTAAGTTCGGGGGTTTCACTGAAACCTTCATAAGTTCTACCCCAACGCTCATCTCTGGGGACGGCAATACACGGAGCGAATGTCCAGTCAATTCCTGTTGCAGAAATTTCTAAAGCTATTACAGAATCAGCTGCCCTAACTAATTGAGTATTACGTGTAGCTCCCATGCCTATGTTATGTGGGAAAATGGTTGCACCGTAAACATTGTTGTGTCCATGTACGGCATCAATTCCGTAAATAATAGGAATTTTTAATCTGGTTTTTAAGGCGTAGGATTGAAAATCATCATACATATCAGCCCATGCAGTTGCTGTGTTTGGGTTAGGTGAGGAACCACCGCCACTTAAGAGTGAGCCAATAAAATATGAAGTGATATGTGCTTTATTGGCGACAATGCTGCCACGATCTACTTGAATCATTTGCCCCACCTTTTCTTCGATGGTCATACGTCCCAATAAATCCGTAACTCGTGCATCGATGGTTGCTGTTGAATCTAAATAGGTCTGTGCAAAATTCAATGAGG
>CALKUG010000028.1 GCA_937996765.1 uncultured Ignavibacteria bacterium | reverse complement strand
CCGCGCAGTGCAAAATTCATTTGCCAAGCATAATTAGGCGACCAATGCCAATACAATGTAGTGCTTGCTGCTGTTCTGCGATACCAACTCCATTCAACACCTTGCCAAATACGAGTTATTTTAGCTCTAATTGAATCTTCATCGGGTGTGTTGGTTGCGAAATAACTACGACAAGCAAGCAGACCTTGAATCAAAAAGGATGTTTCTACTAAGTCACCACCATCATCATATTGGCTAAATGGAATTACCGCTCCGGTACTTCCGTTAAACCAATGCGGATAAGCACCATGATAGCGTTTTGCTTTATTGGTTAAAAAGTCTAAAATCTTATTCATACGCTCAACTGCTTGAGCTCTTGTTATAAACCCACGTTCAACGGCAATGGGTATTGCCATTATACCAAATCCGCTACCACCTGTTGTAACATAATCTCCCGAGCCACGTCTTTCTCTTGCTAATCCTGAAACAGGGTGTGCATAATTCCAGAAATAACGGAATGTTGATTCCTGTATCATATCCAACCATAGAGAATCATTCAGTTCGTAAGTGGTTGCAGTAGAAGTATTACTTTTATCAGACTCTGCCAATCCGCTGTTTAATGTAGCAACCGCAAAAGTGAGTGTTTTACCTGTGGCACCCGTCCAGTAAGTAAATACACTTTCGTCTTTATCTGTTGTTCCCACTTGAGTATAAACACCATTGTTAACGGTGTAAACTCTATAACCGGCTACCCCCGGCGCAGTTACATAATCCCATATCACATCAATATGATGCTGATACCCTTTAGCAACAACGTTAATTGGCGCAGGAACGCTTGCCCCCGAACCCGATCCAAAAGCTACTTCGTCAACAAACAATGTTACTTGTTTTCCCAAAGTAGGAGTGCTTGGTTGCGCCCAAAATACTGTTTTAATTTTTGTTAGATCCGCAGCACCTTTGTTTGCTGTTATTACAGATACCGGCACCAAAAACTTAGCCCACGTTGCACCCGGGAGTGAATCTCCAACAATCGCTGTTGTGTACGAACTAATTACTAATTTATTTGATTTTGCATTTCCACCATCTTCAACAAACAATAACGGAATATCATTTTTATGAATTGTACCTGAGGAGTAGATGGAAAATTGTAGTGTATCACGAGTCGTAATATCCCAATTTGTCCAACCTGCTGAGGCAAGAGCGAGTGCCCAATCACCCCCTGAAACTGAGGTGTATTTCAGGCGTATGGAATTTGGTGAAGAAAGGAAAACAGCTGTTTCCACAGGTGCTTTACTGGTATTGATTAACTCAAGCTGACTCCCACCCGAAGAAAAGCCCCAACTTGCGTCGTAATACGAGGAGGAACTGCTATTACTAAATATCACAAATTGTTGCGCATTTAAATAGCCTGTTAATAACACTAATGTTAGAATAATTAATTTTACATTTTTCATTGTTACCACTTTTTCACTATTTGCATAGTCTCTTCAGTTGATGAAATTACTTGCCCTTGCGAATCACTGAGTGAAAATTTGGCAATATGTTTTCCGAGTTTTAACCATTTAGGTATGAGAGTAAATAGTTTTTCATAATCAATATGAACCGAACTGTTTGGCTGTATATTTGGAACGGCATACTCAACAAGCACTTTGTTTTTAACCATTACTTTAACCGCAAGTCCTTTAAGTTCTTCCAAGGTATCGTTCACAACTTTAAACTCAAAATTGAATTTGCTTGTGGGTAAGTAGGTATCCTGTCTTAGTTTTACTGCAAGATATACGGGTGCATAGCACTCTTGAATTGTATAATACCCTTTTTTACGTTCGCCATAAAAATCAATTACCGACCAAGTAATGGATTCCCAGCAATCAATAAACATAAACTGGAAAATTCCCGTTATGCCGTTGTCTTTATTCCAACGGTAGTTTTTGATAGCTTGTTTTAAAACCTTGGCTTGATAGTTCTGTGAATTTTCTGCAAACTCTGCTATGTTTTTACCACGCTCTACTTTTGCAATGGTAAACGTTTGCTCATACTGGAAGTTGTGGTATTCCCATTTTTTCCAATCAACATCCGCCCATTGTTCTTGGCCGGGTAAAAACTTTGTTAAGCTTTTTATCGAAGGTATTCCCTGTGCGCCAAACTCTGTGGGCATAGGTCCCATGGGCGAGCTAATATAGTGCTCGGCAATTCCCCAATACCAGCCTTCGTATGGGTGCTCCTCGTAATTGGATGCCCGTCTGATAACCCGACTATTATCCTTTGCCCTCACAGCCTCTTCAAGCCAAGGGTCAAGAGTTTCTATTTGCTCTCCGGGTTCATTATGGCA
>CALKUG010000027.1 GCA_937996765.1 uncultured Ignavibacteria bacterium | reverse complement strand
GTATTCTTTCACTTTCAGCCTCTTAATTTATCCCTGATGATTAGCGTTTTGCTAACGTTGTAAAAAAACTACTTAACCCTTTTTTCATGGCACCTAAATTATCCAATAAAGCGCCTAAAGGACCTTGTTTGAAGGTCTCGCTCACTTGTTTTTCAATACGAATTATTGCTTCAACCCTCTGCTTCACTTGATCAATAACCCAATCGGTTTTAACAAGTTGACCCTTAATTTGTTCAGAAAGTTCTTCAACTGAACGCGTCAGTTTTTCGAACGACTTAAACAAAGTGGGTATATCTTGCGAAATTTTTTCGATGTGATGATTGAGATTTTGAAAATAGAGGTTTAACTTGTAGAGAAAGACAATTGCGGCTACACAAAGGGATGTAGCCGCAAGCATAAGAATGACGAGAATTATTTCTGATAACATCCTATAAAGCCATTATACTGTTGTATCGTTTTTGGCATCTTTATAGGTATCTACACCTGCTTTTACAGCATCGCGAACGCGACCTGTTTCTTGGCTGATGTTAGATTTTGCATCACTGATTACCTTTTCGGTATCCCGAAGTAACTCCTGAGCTTTAACCTTGGCATCGGTTATAAGCTGTTCGGATTTGATTTTACCTTCGTTGATAAGCTCTGATGCTTTTACTTTAGCACTTTCGAGAAATTTTTCGGCTTCATCGGTTAGTTCTCCGGCTTTCTCGCGGATATCTTGTCTCAACTCTTTGCCACTTTTCGGAGCATAGAGCAAAGCCACTGCGGCACCAACTATTCCACCGGTAAGGAATCCTACTAAGAGACCTTTACTTATATTATCGCGACCCATTGTTTCCTCCGTGTCGTTGTTAAATAAAATTATCGTCAAAATGTAAGATAGTCTCTTCACGATTGATTAACAACACCAATCGTGATGAAACCTCAAAAAAATTAAAGATTTTTTATAATCTCTCTAGCAAAAGCGGATGTACTTATTTCATTTGCACCCTTCATTAATCGTGCAAAATCATAAGTAACATTTTTAGATCTAATGGTCTTTTGCAATCCCTTTTCAATCATTTTAGCTACTTTAGTCCATCCTAAATACTCAAACATCATTACGCCACTGAGTATTACCGAACCGGGGTTAATTTTGTCCAAACCTGCATATTTTGGAGCTGTACCATGAGTTGCTTCAAAAATAGCACACTGGTAGCTGATATTAGCACCGGGTGCAATACCCAATCCGCCTACTTGTGCAGCTGCGGCATCTGAAAGGTAATCACCATTCAGGTTAGGTGTAGCAACTACATCATATTCTGCAGGACGTAACAGCATCTGTTGGAACATGCTATCTGCAATTCTATCGTTAATCATAATTTTGCCTTCAGGCATCTTTCCGTTAAACTCATTCCACAATTCGTCTTCGGTAACAATTTTATCACGGAATTCAGTCTTAGCAAGTTCATATCCCCACTCCTTAAATGAACCTTCGGTAAACTTCATAATATTACCTTTGTGCACAAGAGTAACGGTTTTACGTTTGTTTTTGAGGGCGTATTCAATCGCCTTTTTAACCAAACGTTGCGAACCAAATTTGCTCATTGGTTTGATACCAATGCCGGAATCGGGGCGAATAGATTTGCCAAACTCTGTGTTAATAAATGTTATTAATTTTTCAGCATCAGGTGTGCCCGCTTTAAATTCGATACCCGAGTAAACATCCTCAGTATTCTCACGGAAAAGAACAATATCAACATCCTTCGGATTTTTCATTGGCGAAGGGGTTCCTGCGTAGTATTTAACAGGTCTCACACAAGCAAATAAATCCAACACTTGGCGTAACGTAACGTTCAAACTACGGATACCGCCACCCACAGGGGTAGTAAGCGGACCTTTAATAGCAACGCCAAACTCTTTAATAGCATCAAGTGTTTCATCAGGAAGCCAAACATTTTCGCCGTAAACTTTAAGCGATTTTTCGCCGGCATACACTTCCATCCATGCTATTTTTTTCTTACCGCCAAAAGCTTTTTCTACAGCAGCATCGAATACCATTTTGGAAGCCTTCCAAATATCCGGACCCGTGCCATCACCTTCGATGAACAACAAAATGGGATTATCAGGGACAACAATCTTACCCGATTTTTTGAATTGAATTTTAGCTCCGTCAGCCGGAACCGATATATGTTTATAGTTAGACATTAGTAGTTATAACTCCTATTTACAAAACAACAAAAGCTAAATGTACCGTTATTTACAAAAAATAGCAAGAAATGAATGCAGAAACCCATTAAAGATTGCCAACTAAGTTCAACATTATATGAAGTCATTCCTATCATTAATTTTGATATTTATGTTTGTTATTTCAATCAATACTCATATATTTGATTGTAATAACGAGCAGATTATGAGAAACCGAAAACGACAGGTGATTTTTCCGAGGTATAATGCCCTTTTAGAGCAAATGGGTACTAATATCAAATTGGCGCGGAAGCGTAGAGGATTAACAACTTTGCAAATTGCGGAACGTGCGGATATTGCTCGCTCTACGCTCTATTTGATCGAAAAGGGTGAACCAAGCGTGGCAATGGGTGCTTATTTTAATGTGCTTTTGGTGCTTGGTTTGCAAAACGATTTTCTTAAACTCGCTGCTGATGACGAGCTGGGTCGCAAACTTCAAGATTTGGAACTGTTAGGTATAAAGTAATTACTCCCCCAAGTAGATTTTGCTTAATTCTTAACTTTTAACTCTTAACTCTTTGTTACAGCGTTACCGGTGCGATGGGGTTTTGTGTATGCCTCATGCTGTGTACTTCGTTTGGCATCTCATGCTGAACATGATCGCTCATCTTTGATTCAAATTCATCACGGAATCGCTCAACCATAAATTTAACCGGCCACGCAGCTGCTTCACCAAGTGCGCAAATGGTATTGCCTTCTATGTTTTTGGCAACGGTTACCAATAAATCCAAATCACGTTTTGAACCATGTCCTTCAACCATACGATGAAGCAATTTCTCCATCCAACCGGTTCCTTCGCGACATGGGGTACACTGTCCGCAACTTTCGTGATGATAAAACTTCGATATACGTGCAAGCACTTTTACCAAATCGGTATCTTCATCCATAACCATAATACCGCCCGTTCCGATTGCAGAACCAGCTGCACGGAGGGACTCAGCATCCATCTTAACTCCTTCAATGGAATCGCCACGCAATACAGGCATAGAAGATCCACCAGGGATAACGGCTTTAATTTTTTTATCGCCAGGGATGCCACCTGCATATTTGTAGATGATATCGGTTAACAGCGTACCTGAAGGCAATTCGTACACCCCGGGTTTGTTAACGTGCCCGCTAATTCCAAAAAGCAATGTACCGGGATGTTTGGGCTCGCCTATTGCAGAGAACCACTCCCACCCTTTTTCGATAATTTTAGGGACGTTTGTGAGAGTTTCAACGTTATTGATGGTGGTAGGATTTCCCCATAACCCGTTTTGAGCCGGGAACGGAGGTTTAACCCGTGGATAACCGCGTTTGCCCTCGAGCGAATTCATTAACGATGATTCCTCGCCGCAAATATATGCACCTGCACCTGCATGAATGTAGAGATTACAATGGAAATCGGTTCCAAAAGTCTCTTTCATCTTTTCGCCGAGCAAGCCGTTTTCGTAAGCGGTATCCACTGCTTTTTGCATCAGTTTTATCCACTTGTAATACTCGCCTCGGATGTACAAATAAGCGGTATTAGAACCAATTGCATAGCAGGCTATCATAATACCCTCAATAAGCTGATGAGGGTTAAATTCAAAAATCTGACGGTCTTTAAACGAGCCGGGTTCGCTTTCATCACCGTTAATGCAAAGATATTTTGGTTTATCGGTTGATTTAGGCATAAAGCTCCACTTCAACCCTGTTGAAAATGCAGCACCACCGCGTCCGCGTAAACCGGATTTTTTCACAACGTCAATAACCTCATCACTGCTCGTACCAAGTGCTTTTTTGATTGCTTGATAGCCGCCGTTCTGCTTGTAAACTTCTATGTCGCTTAATCCGGGAATATCGGGGAGAACAATTTTTTCCATTGTATTCAATCTCGTTTAATTCAGTTCTTTAAGAATTTGCATTGTTTTTTCAGCATCCAAATTCTCATAAAAATCTTCGTTAATGGCTATCATAGGTGCGGTTCCGCACGAGCCCATGCACTCAACTTCTTCGAGTGAGAATTTCATATCTGCGGTTACTTCGCCGTTTTTAACACCCAAATCATTTTGAATTTTATTGTAGATATCATAGGCTCCACGCAACATACACGATACGTTGGTGCAGACTTGCAAATGATATTTGCCGTGCGGCTTCTGATGATACATGGTGTAAAATGTTACAACACCCAAAACCTCTTCTTCGGTTATCTCAAGCATACGAGCAACTTCTTGAATCACTTCGCCGGAAATGTATCCGTTTTGCTCCTGGGCTATGTAGAGCATCTTCATTATTGCGGGCTTCTTAACAGGATACTTTGCGTATTCTTTTTCGATACGGGCTAAGTTCTCTTCAGTAAATTTGAATTCCATTCTCTCTTCCTTACAATTATTTATCGGCTTCGCCCATTACAGGGTCTAAGCTTCCGATAATAGCTACAACATCGGATATCATTGCACCTTTACACATATGTGCCAAAGCACCAAGATTTACAAACGAAGGACTGCGGATTTTCATCTTCCACGGATGACCTTCACCCTTGGATACGATGTAAAATCCTAATTCGCCTTTCGGATTTTCAACTGCCTGATACACATCGCCAACCGGTGGTGTAATGCCGTGGTTGATGATCATAAAATCGTGTATCAATTCTTCCATCTTGGTATAAATTTCAGTCTTTTTAGCAGGAACCTTTTTCGGTTGGTTAGCCATAACCTCACCTTTGGGTATCATCTTCAAGCACTGATCAATAATTTTTACAGCTTCGCGGAGCTCATCGGCACGCACAAAATAACGCGCAAGCGCATCGCCTTCGTTATAGGTGATAACCTTAAAATCTACTTTATCGTAGAAGTAATAAGGTTTTGCACGTCTTAAATCGTGCGGAACGCCCGAACCACGGAGCGAAGGACCTGTTAAACCAAAATCAATAGCATCTGTGGCACTCACGTACCCGATACCTTCTAAACGCTCGACAAAAATTCTGTTAGCATTAAGCAGTTTTTCAACTTCTTCAATTTTTGACTCAAACTGATCAATAAACGCTTTAATCATATTTGCGGCTATGTCGTCCATATCAGAGGCAACGCCACCAACTCGGGCAAACGAAGTGGTAAAGCGTGCACCGCATACTCTATCGTATATATCAAGAACTTTTTCACGTTCGCGCAAGCACCACAAAAATACGGTTAGTGCACCAACGTCCATCGCCAAAGCACCAATCGCCAATAAGTGGGAAGCTATACGTGAAAGTTCCGAAAAAATCATTCTAATCCACTGTGCACGGGCAGGAGCTTCAATGCCAACAAGCTTTTCAACCGCTAAGCAATAAGCAGCGTTGTTTGCCGGTGGTGAAATGTAATCCAAACGGTCGGTATGGGGTATGAACTCATAAAAGCCCATATTCTCAGCCATTTTCTCGTAACCACGATGTAAATAGCCAAGCTCAGGAACAGCCGCTACAACGGTTTCACCATCTAAACGAAGTAGTACTCTCAAAACACCGTGGGTTGCAGGGTGTTGAGGACCCATATTTAAAATCATTTCATTTTCGAGAGCATCCTCAACCGTTAAATCGGTATCAGCGCCAAGTAACGCTTGAACTATTTTTGGATGTACATCATCTTTAGTCAATTTTTCCATATACTATTCGCTCTTTTTAGGTAGAGGTAAATCACCGGGGATGCCCATAAGCGGGTAGTCCTTACGAAGCGGATGATATTCAAATTCTTCGGGCATATACATTCTTCTATGGTCGGGGTGATTGTTGAATGTTATACCGTACATATCGTAGGTTTCGCGTTCCGACCAGTTAGCCGATTTCCACACCGAGGCAACCGAATCAATAGTCTGATCGTCTTCTTCAACGGTGCATTTAAGTTTGATACGTTCGGAAAGCTTCATCGAGTAGAGAATGTACACCATCATAAACCGATGTTTGCGTGTTGCCCAATCAATAGCTGTAATGTCTTCGCAAATTAAAAACTGAAACGAAGGGTCATCTTTAAGAAATGCAGCAACAGCGGCAATATGTTTTTTGTGAAATATCAGCGAAATTTCTCCCGCAAATTCTTCTGTAGTAAACTCCGCATCGGGAAATTGAGCGGAAAGTTTTTCGAGCAGCTCCGCCTTAACCGCAGTATTAAATTCCATATTGTTATACCGTCTCAACTAACTTAGGTGAATCTTGGAAATCCCTTGCGCGAGTTTTGCCGATTTTATCTTGAATCTGCATAAGAGCATTCAAAAGATTATCGGGTCTCGGAGGGCACCCCGCAACATATAAATCTACAGGAAGGAACTGATCAATACCCTGCACCACTGAATAAGAACGGTACATACCGCCCGATGAAGTGCAAGCACCCATAGCGATTACCCATTTAGGGTCAGGCATTTGATCGTAAATTTTCTTAACCACATGACTCATTTTATAAGTTACCGTACCTGCAACAATCATAACATCGCACTGTCTGGGGGTAAAACGCATAACCTCGGACCCAAAACGAGCAATATCGTATTTTGGGTCGCCGGCAGCCATCATTTCGATGGCACAGCACGAAATACCCATAGGCATAGGCCAAACAGCACTTTTACGAGCCCATGCTGCCAACGCATCTATAGTGGTTGTAAAAAAACCATCTTGCGTTAATTTTGCTTCTAATCCCATTTGAAAGCACCTTTCTTATACGCGTACAAATAACCAATTTCGAACACAACCAAAAACACCATCATCGAAGTAAAAATAACCATACCGAATTCGGAAAAAAGTTTGGTAAACGTAACCGCCCAAGGGTAAACAAAAATTACCTCAAGGTCGAATATGATAAACAGCATCGCAACTAAGTAGTATTTAATTGAAACACGTTCATTAGCAGAACCGATGGGTTTAACACCGCTTTCATACGTGGAAAGCTTCTCTTTTGTAGGCCGTTTAGGACCAAAAATCTCTGATGAAAACACTGTAGCCAACGCAAAAAGAATTGCAAAGCCCAGTACCACAAACACGGGGATATAATTTTCTATCACGGAATACCTTAGCAGAAATCTTTTATTGAAGAAAAACAGTTACAAATTTATCACAAAACTACCATAACTCAAAAATATAACGACTATTTCCGCTATCATATTTAACATTTTACAGAGATTTTGCGTTCTAAAAATAGCGAATTGTTTATCGAACTCCCCCGCATAGTAATAACTTTATTGCGAAATAAATATCTCTGATTTTAACGATTTTGGTTTACCCTCAGAGATTATGCCAAAATCCAAATATTCACCCTCATAATCTTCAAAATACTCCAAAACAAATGGGTGGTAACCTTTTTCTAAAGCAATAATTCCGGTTCTTCTTCTTTTTGAATGTGAGCCGTCGTTGTTCACAACTATTTTGTCATAAAAGGATAATCGTGAACCATCATCAGATTCAGTGTAAAACGAATAGACCCGGGTGTTTGGTATATAAATAAAACCTTTGTAAGTAATGGCGAAATGGTCAGTGCGTTTTCTTTGTGTGAGTATGTTTATACTATCCCTCACTTCTCTTACTGAATTTTGAAACACACTTTGTTGAGGTAGATTTTCAAATTCTCCCTCCGCATAAACAAAGGCAACACCTTTTTTGGTTACAATATTCATTGATTTCAGCGGTGTCAGTTTTTCAAACACTACTATTTTATTATCAGTTCGAGCAACAGAGTTTTCAGTAAGATAACGGTACTCCAACTCGCTTGTTGCATTGATAAGAATTGGTGCACTGTAGGTTTGGTAGATTGACTTACTATTTTCATTCACAAAACGATATTCAACATTGAGCTTTTGAGGAATATCGCTGAAAGACACCCAAGTTGAATCCACAAAAACCCTATCTCCGCTCGGCTCAGGAAAAACACCAAGTTCCGAAAAATTTACACGATATCGAATTTCAATTTCTTTAGTACTATCATCCTGAACATAAAACTCGAGATGAGGAATATCATATTTTGATTTTTCCCATTTAATATCAATCCAACTTACGGTGTTCAACGATTCACTAGGACCCGCAACTCTTGTAGAATTTAACTCCGATTTTTCGATTTGATTAATTCCGCAAAACTGAAGTTCAACCGCATCATAATCAAGTGCATTATCCGAACGACAAACCTCGGCATAGTGTTGGTCGCCGGTTAAAAAGAGAGTGTTGGTTACTCTGTTTTTTCTGAGAGTTTCAAACAGTCTCTTTTTTGCTTTGGGATACTCCGACCAAGTTTCGGAACCTGTCTCAGCATCCAGTAAAATTTGTATTCCTGAAACCACAATCCTTAAATCAACTTTATGCTCAAGTTGCTTCTCAAACCACTGCCACTGTGTTTCACCCAGTACATCAGCGGTTTCACCGGGTGCATCCA
>CALKUG010000026.1 GCA_937996765.1 uncultured Ignavibacteria bacterium | reverse complement strand
ATCCTTGGGGAGTCTCATTTATATACAATATTGGCTCTCGCTTTACTCGTTATTTTCATTCGCAAATAGCCCATTTTAACGGAGGTTATTTCCCCGGGGGAGTAGCAGCGGGTCCTGCACCGCAAGAAGTTTTAAAAAATTACACTATTCAAAGAGAAAATACCTCTTACGACCAATTTAACAGCGTTGACGTTAGGTATTATGATGATAGAAATGATTACATTACGAATGAGCCCACAACAATGACAAATGCTACGGCAATTTTTGTGTTCACACATATGAAAAAAATGTTTTAGTGTCTCATAATGAGATTGTTGTTTCTTATTTAAACTGTGAAGTTATAAAAGTGTGATTTTTTGTTTGTTTTTGAATGATTTTGATATTGGCATAATAATTGCAATATTTGATTTGTTATTAATTTACAGAGTAAACGAGTACTTAGGTTATATATGAATACATTAGTGAACTTGGTTCAAAGCGGAATAGCCCTTGTAGATGTTGCATGGGGTGGTTTATATAGAGGTAGCACCTACACAGTTATAGGAGCTAAAAAAAGTGGTAAAAGCATACTGGGTTTACATTATGCTAAGGCCTCTGTAGAAGCAGGAGAAAAGTGTCTGTTTTTTACCGGAACCAAAATTAAGGATTTGACGATACTTGGTCATAATATTAACTTTGATGTAACCGGTGGTATTAACGACCAGAAGCTCATTGTTATTAAAGTTGCTTCTTCAGCAGAGATTGTTGAAGAGTTAAGTGACGGGTATTTAACAGACTATTATCGTGATATGCTCTCTGTGATTTCAGAGTATAAGCCCGATAGGCTCGTTTTTGATGAATTTACACCATTCCTAATGTTTAGCGATGTTAATGCACTTCGTAATAATTTTCATGCATTTGCTGATACATTAGATGAGTTGCAATCTACTAACTTGCTTATTATATCAGAGCCTGGTGACGAAGAAGCACAGGGTTTAGTGGATATAGTAACAGAGGGTTCAACTGGTATTATTTATTTGCAAAAAAACTCTGAAGCTAAAAAATCCTCTTTTACAGGCGGAAAAGCGACCATTACACCAATTACGGGTCATTTGGAAGGTCAGCATTCCTCTGCCTATACTATTGAACCTTACGAAGGACTTGTTTTCACTGATTTAGATACCAGCAATTTCAGAAAAACAGCCGAAAAAAGAGTTCGTACTACCAAGCAGATTGACCCCCCTGCGAAGTCTGATAAGCCATTAAAATCAGAATCAAGTCAACAATCTTCAAATAGTGATTTTGTAACTCCATTCGAGCGCTCGAAGCAAAAGGGCGGCGGCAGTATGCCTAATGTTCCTGGTGATTACGAGATTTTAAGCAGAATTGAAACAATTCCTGACCCTTTCTCGATTACCAATATTTATGAACCTGATGAGTTTAAATTGATTTTAGGTAATCAACTTTCACTTTTTAAGAGTACCGGACAGGCATTTAAGCTTATTTCCGTAAAACTTGATAGTGTAGCTGAGGATAGAAAGCTATGCACTATGAAACAACTACTTAATGTTATTCGTATTTCTACCGAGAAAAAAGACAAACTCTGCCTTATGGAAGATAGAATTTTAGTTTTACTTTCTAAAGCAGACGAAAAAGCTTTAAACGTACTTTCATACAAGATTCTTCAAAATCTACCTGTGGTTGATGAACAAGAAAGAGATTTACTTGTTCAGTTGATATATATTAAATCGCATTTTATCGATCCCACCACAGCCGGTGTTGAGTCGTTGTTATCATAAACAAAATTTGAGAACCTAATGATTCGTTTTGGTATCGGATTAGCAATAGTCCTTTTCTTTATGACAGTAAGCATTTACCCACAGGCCTCTGAGCAAAAGCGTCAGGCATCGCAAATGATGCAATCAGGCCGATTGGGTGAAGCTGTTGATTTGTTGAATAAGTTTTTAGCACAAAATCCTCGTGATGCCGAAGGGTATAATATGCGCGGTATCTGCTTCGAAAGAAGGGGAGAACACGAAAAAGCGTATTACGACTTTGAAGCAGCAAAGAAAATTCAACCAAATAACGCGGAATACAAAAAGAATTTCGATCGTTTATGGGGTATTTGGCAAAAATTGTTACGCGACAAAATTAAAGGTCACGAACGAGAAATAGCTATCAACCCTAATAAGGCTGTTAACTATTTGGAAATTGGTAAATGCCACCGCAAGCTTGGTGACTGGTTGTTGGCTGAGGAATGGTACGATAAATACCTTGCGCGCGAAGAGGCTTCAGCGGACGAAATTATTAGATATACCGAAATTTTAGCTCGTAACAACCATATTGTTAAGGGCGAAATTGTATTAAAAAAATATACCGAGAAGTACCCTAACGACCATCGTTTACAAAGCAGATACGGGTACTTTACCATGTGGTTGGGTAAGGGACAAATAGCCGAAGCTGCTTTTCTTAAAGCGCTTGCACTCCGACCCTATTTCAAAGAAGCTCAAGATGGTTTAGACCAGTTAAAGGGTCGTTATTTTAATCAGCTTTATGCCGATGAAGAAAAGAGTCGTGAAGTTGAGAAAAAGCAGAAACAACAAGAATATCTCATTGATAAGTTATACAGAGAACTCAAACAAAATCCTGCGGATGACAAAAAAAGATTTTTGTTAGTACAGGAATTGTATAAGGTGAGTAGGCTTGAGGAAGCTTACAATGAACTTATGTATCTGCAAGCAAATCTTTCAGGTCAACCGGAATACGATTCGCTCTATGTTAAAGTAAGTGAAAACCGTGCGAAAGTTTATACTGAAAAACTTGGAGGATTACAGCAAAAATATGCCACCAACCCTGATGATAGCCAGGTACTATTTTCTTTGGTTGAACTTTATGCATTAATGGATAGTGCAGATGTTGGACTTGCTTTAGCTGAGGATTATTTTACACGCAATCCGGAAAGCACCGACAATAAACTAAGATTCAAATACGCTATGCTTTTGGCAGAACAAAAACGCAATTTTGAATCGATCGAGCAAATGGAAAAACTGCTTTTAGCTGATCCTGAAAATCTCGAATACCAATTGTTCCGTGGCTTACTTGTTGTTTGGTCGGAAGATGATGATTTGGACAGAGCTCGCGTCTTTTTTGAGAATGTTCTTAGAAAAGAGCCTACAAGAGCTGAGGCATTAATTGGTATGACGGTATTGGAGACTAAAAAAGATAACTTTGACGCCGCAGAGAAAATGTTGGCAAAAGTGAAAAAAGAGCATCCTACTCATCCTGAGATTCCTACTCTCGAATCCAATATTGCACTTTCAAAATCTGCCTACGATCAGAAAAAGCTATATGAATCATTAGAAGTTGCTCGCGAGGATTTTAGAAACGGTAATTGTGAAAGCGCAATAACTGTTTATGATGAATTTATGTCGAAGTATCCACCTTCGAGAATGATTCGTAAAGAATATGCAGATATTAACATTTGTTTGAAAAACTACGAAAAAGCCCTCAGTGTCTATGATGAATTGATTGCTGAAGAGCCCGATCCGCTTCTCGAGTTAGAACGTGCAAAGATATATTACTACAAAGCTGACTATAGTTCTGCTGCGGTTGAGTTAAAAAAGCAGTTTGATGCAGGTAATGTTGATTTTAGTGCCGACTTGTTTTTAGGCGATAGTTATGCTCAAATGCAATTAAATGATGAGGCATACGAACACTACGAGAGAATGCTTGAAGAAACAACAGATTCATCTAAAATTGAACTCATCAAAATGCGTATTGGCTGGTTGCCTGTTACCGGATTTCGTGCTATTTTCCAAAATTTCCCAACATATGTATCTCTGAGACCCGTTGTATCGTTTTTTAGCGATAACACAGGTTTTGAGTATTTTATTGCGGGAACTTCTATTGAAGCCGGCATATTTAGTTACCTTTCATTAGGTGGAACTTTCCAGACTAATTTTGTTGCAACCTCATTCAACCGACGTACTTTCAGCACAACCTCACTCGATATTATATTGAGACCGCAGGACTATGTGCAAGTTGGATTTAGTTTCGGTCAACAAAAATTTACCTCTCCTAACTACTCAACCGGAATTTTCGATGCACATCTCACATTCCTTGATCCGGACTCGATGTATAGAGCCCAATTGTTGTACATACGGCGAGATGCTGCTACAATATTATACTCTGCGAGTTTAGTTTCTCTTCGATGGGCTGTTCAGTTGTATCGTTTTTCGGGTTACTACGTAACACCGGGCCAATTCAAGATTTCAACGGTTGGGTCCTATCTTGAAGTCGCCGATGGTAATACAGGAAACATATTCGAGCTACGGTTAGGAAAGTATATTGTACCTGAATTGCTATTTGGGTATGAATATTTCCTAACAAACTTCAGTAGGAAGTCCGCTTATTATTATTCTCCTAAATCAGATGAATCGCATTCTGCTTTTGCAGATTGGGACTTTTTAAAATTTGAGAATGTCTCAGTTTCAATGGGAGGTAGGGTAGGATTGCTCCCAGAAAACAGTTACATCTTAAAAGAGCTTTACGGAGATATTAAATACTACCCGTTGGATAATTTGCTTATACAAGCTCATGCACAGGCCGGAAATACGGTGCGTGATGCAGTTGGATACGCCTCAGATTCATTCTCAATATCTGCCTACTGGAATTTTTAACAAAATTAATCTCCTTTAATTGGAACAAGCTAACTGTATTATTTTAAGACAGTTAGCTTTTTCCATCTAAAAATGTTACATTTCGACCAGAGAATCTGCTTTATTTTGTAAATAATTCGCACTTAAACGTACATTTCATCCCTGGCACAATAGTTGCAGTACAAGTGTGGATAATAGGATTATGTGATGCTAAATAAGAAAATTAAAGAAACATTTATTAACGTTAAAAACACTGAGGCAACCGAAGCCACAGGTGTTGGTAAAAAGAAGCAGATTATTAAACGTCTTGTAGTTAGTGGTGTTCTTTCAGCGATCATGCTGTTTATAATCATTTTTACACTTCCATACACCATGCTTTCGGTTTATGCTCTTGTTGAGTATGCAACACTGATTGCCTTATTAATGTTTCTACTCATTCTTATTTTTCGATATTTTGGAATTCTCACTTTCGCATATCTGTATCTAAACAATTATACGTTCAATAAAAGCAAAGGTTATTCGCCTTTTGTTTCTATTATTGTTCCTGTTTATAATGAAGGAATTGTGTTAAGAGATTCAATTCAATCACTACTTGAATTAGACTATACGAATTATGAAATCATTATTGTAAACGATGGCTCAACCGATAACACCTATGATGTTGGTAAATCCATTGTAGGTATCCATCAGGGAGAGTATGGGCCGGTTAAAGTTTCTATGATCAGTAAGCCTAATGGAGGTAAAGCTCGTGCTCTCAACGCAGGCATTAGCTACTCAAAAGCTGAGTTTGTACTTTGCATGGATGGGGATAGTGCTCTTTCCAAAGATACATTAAAAATGGCAACACGCCATTTTCAGGATCCAAACATTGGTGCAGTTGCCGGTAACGTGAAAGTTCTGAATCGTAAGAAATTATATACCGACTTACAAGCACTTGAGTACATAGAAGGTTTAAATATGGCGCGTGCTGCACAGAGCTTTTTGCGTCTTGTTAATATTATACCTGGTCCGATTGGTGTATTTCGTAAAAAAGCGATTGAACAAGCTGGATATTACTCCAGTGATACCTTTGCTGAAGATGCGGATCTTACACTTAAAATACTTGCAAAAGGGTGGAGGATTTATTACGAGCCACGTTCAATTTCATGGACAGAGGCTCCGGTAAAACTCCAACAATTATTAAAACAGCGTTATCGTTGGACCCGTGGAATTCTTCAAGCTATCCGTAAGCACAAGCGTTTGTTGTACAACCCTGCAATCAATTTTGGCGATAGCTTTATACTCTGGACAATGTTTTATGAATCGCTGATTTGGCCTGCGATGAACATTTTTGCAAACGTGTTTTTCATTTTTGTGGCTTTGTTTTATGGATTCACAAGCTTGATTTTATTCTGGTGGTTGTTCCTTGCATTGTTGGATATGGTATCTGCAATGTATTGTGTTGCCGTTGAAGATGAAGAAATGCGTTTGATACCTTACTCATTAATATACAGAATGTTTTTTGTGTTAACCATTGATGTGTGTAAGGCGATGTCAACTGTTGAAGAGTTTTTAGGTTTGGATATGACCTGGGGAAAACTCGAGAGAACCGGTCTTAAGAAATAAAGATTTTTTTGAAAAGGAAAGAACATGGAACTTATACCCATATTAGCTACCATTATACTTGTTGCAACGATAAGTACATTTTTCTTATCAATTGGCGCTTACGTATTATTTAAAGTGAGAGAATCCAAAGGTTATGCAGCCAAAATGGAAGCTCCTGCACAAACTATTCAGGCCGAATTGGTTACGCCAGAGCCAGTATCGCAGAATACTGAGTTTAGAGAATCTCGCGAACAGGTGAGAAAAGCCACAGCAGCCGGGTTTAGTACAACACAAGCCCAGGCACCAAGGTCAGCTCCGGCACAAACACAAGCTACACAACCTGCTATGCAGCGTGTACGTGGCGGTGGAGCACCGGAACCAGCTGCAGCCCCAACACCGCAACGCCGTTTTGCACAGCAAACCAGTGAATCTGCACAACCGGGTTTTTCATCAACCGGTGAACAGCAACGCAAAAGGAGCACACCAAAGTGGAAATAGGCATACCGAAAAAGAAAAATTTCGCGTTAACACTCACAGCTATTATTTTTTATGGCGCATTGATGATGTTTGCCTCCATTGCGATATTTAATTATATCATTAATGGGGTTTACGGTCCATACGCTTATACAAGTAGCGTTCTTTCAATGGAATCGTTAACGGAAATTTTTGATAAACCGGTTGTCAGGGTAGCAGTACTTTATTCCAAAAAAACTGAAAAAATGTTACCCGAAGGAAGTACGTGGATTGAAGATAATATTGCAACATGGAGCCGATTCCTGAGCAGTTACAAGATGTCCGTGGATATATTACAAGATGAAGATATTGAACTTGGTAAGCATTACGGATATGATGTTCTTGTTCTGCCCGGTTCTAAAGCAATTTCTGATGAGCAGGTTGTAGGAATCAAGCGATATATCGATCAAGGTGGCTCGCTGATGATTACATCGGG
>CALKUG010000025.1 GCA_937996765.1 uncultured Ignavibacteria bacterium | reverse complement strand
ATCAATCCAATCTGTAAATAAACTCTACGATGTCTTTATTGCGTGCTGCCGCAAAACCAATTTCGGAACGGATTTTCACAAAACCGCATTTCTCCAAAACCCGTTGTGAACCAATATTATCAAATGCGGTGCTACCAAACATGGGACGTTGTTTCTCAAATGCAAGAAACATTGTTAATGCCTCTGTTGCAATTCCCTTACCCCAAAATGCTTTATCCAACCAATACGTTATTTGCGCATCGCCCTCAATGTCGTATTTGCCGATGCTGCCAACAATAATCCCATCCGCATAAATGGTTTGCATATTAACATCGGTACGTTGCAAAATGTTAATCCATTTTTCCAAGAACGCCTCTTTTCCAAGAGGATTCGGGGGCATAAATGCGGCCATTTGTATTCCATCCATATCGGATTGAAAAACAAATAATCGTTCGAAATCAGAAATTGTGGTTGGATTGAGGGTTATTTCCATTTGAATTTTCAATTCGTTTTGGGGCATGTTGAAAACGCGTCAGCATCCCTCGCCAATCTCGGTTTACGAGAGTTGCGAGGTAATTGCAGTTCTACAGTCCCGATTGCATCGGGATTCCATCACTTCGTGATGAAGCAGAAAATACATAAACAAATCCCGATAAATCGAGACACGCCTAACGGCATTGAAACAACATTGCATGCCTGACGGCATGCCGATTCATTTTTTGTTTTTTTCTACAGACATCCAATGCCTACGGCATTGTAGAAATCCCGAGCAGTGCGGGGTTTGTTTCCCGAGTCCTGAGTCCCGAGTCTTGAGGCGCTTGCGCCGAAATCCCGAATTTATTCGGGACCGAGTCCTCAGTTTATAAAGTTTTTCACCATCTCCGGGAACATACTCACAAGTTCATCAACTTTATTCACATCTTTGCCACCGGCTTGTGCGAGGTTAGGACGTCCACCACCGCCGCCGCCTACAACTTTTGCGGCTTCTCCAACAATCTTTCCTGCCGAAAGTCCGCGTGATTTAACTAAATCATCGGATACACAACACACTAACGAAACCTTATCTTGAATGGCTGCTGCAAGAAATCCTACACCCGTTCCCATTTTATCTTTAAGCATTTCGCCTAAGGATTTTAAGGTATCGGCTGAATCAACTTGCAATTTGGCTATAACAACAGGAATACCAGATATATCAACAGCTTTGGAAATAAGTTCGGGAATTATTAACGCTTGTTGTTTTACCAACATCTCATGTAACTCTTTTTCGAGCTTCTTTTTTTGGTCGAGCAAATCATTGATATTCTCTTCCTTCTCTTTCACCTTCATGAGTTGCTGATACAAATACTGCTCGGTTCCTATACCGGTGATTGCTTCTATACGTCGCACGCCCGATGCAATCGAGGACTCACTGAGAATCTTGAACAAGCCAATCTCGGCTGAGTTCGGTACGTGAATTCCTCCGCAGAACTCAATCGAGAAATCACCAAACTGCACCACATTCACAAAATCACCGTACTTATCGCCAAAAAACATTAAGGCACCCATTTCTTTTGCTTGATCTATGGGTACGTTGCGGTGATGCTGCAAAGGTGTACTCTTGCGAAGCTCCTCGTTTACCATTTGCTCAATCTCGCGAATCTCTTCAACCGAGACTTTTTGGAAATGGTTAAAATCGAAACGCAATCTATCGGGACCCACATACGAGCCCGCTTGTTGAATATGAGTTCCAAGTATATTACGCAATGCCGAGTGCATATAATGGGTGGCAGAATGGTTACGCATAATGTCTTTTCTGCGTGGGGCATCAACATCCGCTATAACTTCCATACCTTGTATATATTTTACACTTTCAGATTTTTCAAGAAAATGCACAACACGGTTTTTGTGTTTAGCAACATCAAGCACATGAACTCTTGTACCTGCAAGAACCAAATCGCCTAAATCGTCAATTTGTCCGCCTGCTTCAACATAGAACGGTGTTTTATCTAAAACCACAAGGTCGGTTTCGGGATCTTCTCTGAAGCCAATGATATTTGAACGCGAAGTGGTTGAGGCATATCCTACAAACTCTGTTACCGGCAGGGCATCGGTTACTAACGAATCTAAATCCAAGGTGTTAACATTCACCGAAGCAATTTTGGCGCGTGTGGCTTCACGAGCGCGTTCTTTTTGCTCGAGCATTAACGCGTTAAACCCTTGTTCATCAACCTCGAATCCCTCCTCCTTTGCCATAACGGCTGTTAAATCAAGTGGGAAACCATAGGTATCGTACAACTTAAATGCCTCTGCTCCAGGTACTATTTTGCCGTTGGATTTGCGAAGATTTTCGGCAATTCCCTCGAACAACTCAATACCACGGTCTAATGTTCTGTTAAAACTTTCTTCTTCGCCTTTGATAATGCGTTCAACAAATTCTCTTTTTTCTGAAATCTCGGGGAATATCTCTCCCATGGTTTCGCCAAGTAGTGCCACCAATTTGTAGAGGAACGGTTCTTTTAAATTAATTTTTCTTCCGTAACGCGAAGCTCTTCTGAGTATGCGACGTAATACATACCCCCTGCCATCGTTACCCGGCATTGCACCATCTGCAACGGCAAATGAGAGTGTGCGAATATGATCGGCTATAACACGACTCGCAACGCGCTTCTCCTCGGTATCCAGTTCGCCACCGGAGAGTTTTTCAATTTGATTGATAAGCGGTGTAAATACATCGGTATCGTAATTCGAGCTTTTTCCTTGTATAACGCGACACACACGTTCAAAACCCATTCCTGTATCCACATGCTTTTGAGGCAGTTCATGCAATTTGCCGTGCTCATCGCGGTTGTA
>CALKUG010000024.1 GCA_937996765.1 uncultured Ignavibacteria bacterium | reverse complement strand
AACTTTAGGTTACTTACGGCTTCAAGAGCGGGCAACGGGATTCGAACCCGCGACATTCAGCTTGGGAAGCTGACACTCTACCAGCTGAGTTATGCCCGCAGCGAGTATTCAAAAATACTACAACTGGTAATAATCAGCAAGCTTCATACCAATTAAATTTCGAAGGCCTCTCTTACAAGTGTTTCCTGCTGGCGTGCGGCCACTTTATGAGAGCCAACTGCAGGTGATGCACTCTCAGGTCTGCCAACATACACAGCTTTGAAACCGCCGAATACATCGGGGAATACCCTGCATTGCAAGAAATTCCATGCACCCATATTCTTGGGCTCTTCTTGCACCCAAACATTCTTTTTAACGTTGGGATATTTCTTAACTATCGCTTCGAACTCCGGATAATTGAAGGGATAAAACTGCTCAACTCTTACAATGGCTACATTTTCGAGTGCGTGTTCGTTACGGTATTTGTTAAGATCGTAGTAAACCTTACCGCTGGTAACCACCAACCGCTCAACCTTGTGGGCGTCGCGAACGGCTGCATCATCAATTATTTGTTTGAAACCTCCGGTTAGGAATTCCTCTCTCTTAGATCGTGCATCAGGCAGACGCAACAAGCTCTTGGGAGTCATAATTACCAATGGTCTCAAATATCCTTTTTTCATTTGCCTGCGTAAGAGATGGAAAATTTGAGCCGGTGTTGTTGGGTAACAAACTTCCATACTATCCTGTGCACAAAGAATCAAAAACCGTTCTAAACGTGCGCTGGAGTGCTCGGGACCTTGACCTTCAAAGCCGTGTGGCAACATAAGAACTAAGTTGTTGGGCGTACGCCATTTCTCGTATGAAGCTACAATAAAATTATCTATGATGATCTGAGCGCCATTTGCAAAGTCGCCAAACTGTGCTTCCCAAAGCACTAAAGAATTGGGGTCGGCAGTAGAATACCCATATTCAAAGCCCATAACAGCAGCTTCTGAAAGCAAACTATCTAAAGCTTCAACACTCTCCTGCTGATTGAACATATGGTTTACAGGGAAATATTCTTCTTGTGTATAAACATCTGTAACGGCTATATGACGTTGACTAAAAGTACCGCGCACACAATCTTGTCCGCTCAAACGTACAGGAATTCCCTCTGCTACCAAGCTCGCAAAAGCTAATCCTTCACCAAGTGACCAATCAGCTTTACCGTGAGGATCCAAAATAAATTCTCTCCTCTTATCAAGAAGCTTTTGAATTTTTGGATTGATATTATACTCATCTGGAACTGTAGTTAATCGAATAACTAAATCGTTTAAGTGTTCAGGAGTAACCGCAGTTTCAACCTCGTGTAAAGGTAGCGCGGGATCGTAGATTTGCACCGCAACAGGAACCTCACTTTTTAATTGCTGCGCCCGAGCGGCAACAGTTGCAAGTGCGGAATCCAAACTTCCATTGAACCCGTCGCGTAGTGACTTAAATTCTTCCTCTGAGATTACGCCCTCATTAATCAGCTTTTGCGAATAAATAACAAGAGTAGATGGATGACTTTTAATAATATCGTAAAGTACCGGTTGTGTAAATCCGGGCTCGTCACCTTCATTGTGCCCGTGACGGCGATAGCCAACAACATCAATCACAATATCTTTTTTGAAAGTGTTTCTGTAGGCGAAAGCAATTTTACCCACCCACAAAGTTGCTTCAGGGTCATCAGCATTTACGTGAAATATAGGTGCCTGAACCATCTTGGCAACATCGGTTGCATATTGCGAGCTACGTGCTTCTTCAGGACCTGTAGTAAAACCAATTTGGTTGTTGGTAATAATATGAATTGTCCCGCCTGTTCTGTAGCCCTTAAGCTGAGATAGATTGAGCGTTTCAGACACAACTCCCTGTCCGGCAAAGGCGGCATCGCCATGGAGAAGAATAGGCAGAAACTTTTCGTTCTCAGAATCTTTTGCACGAGTTTGTTTAGCGCGCACCATTCCTTCAACAACGGGGTTCACCCATTCGAGATGCGAAGGGTTAGATGCAATCGAAACACCTATTTTCTTTTTGTTGAGAGTTTCATAAACGCCATACGCACCAAGGTGATATTTAACATCACCACTACCGGCGTAAGAATCTGCATCAAAAATATCTTCAAACTCTGAGAATAACGACTCATAACTTTTACCTATAATGTTGGTAAGAACATTGAGTCGGCCCCTATGCGCCATACCAAGAACTGCTTCCTCCGCACCGGAATCAGCTGCTTCGTTAAGTATATAATCCAACAGCGGAATAAAGGTTTCTAAACCTTCGAGCGAAAAACGTTTATGGCCTACAAACTTTGTGTGAATAAAATGCTCCAACCCTTCGGCTTGAATGAGTTTATAGAGCAAACGTTTTTTTGTTTCATCATCAAAATGAGCGGTGTTTTGGAACGGCTCCATTTGATTCTGCAACCATTCTTTTTCTTCGGGGTTTTGAATATGCATATACTCAACACCAATATGGTCACAATAAGTTTTTTGCAGAATCGCAAGTATGTTTCTCAGCGAATCTGTTTTTTTGTTACCAAAGTCATGGGTAAGGTAAGGCCTATCCAAATCCCATAGTGTTAATTGATAATGTGATGGATCAAGCTCAGGGTGATATGATGTATTGGGTCTAAGCGGATCGATCGAAGCCAAAAGGTGTCCACGCACGCGGTACATATTAATAAGCTGACGTACCTTGCCGTGCTTGGTGATTTCTTCAAAATTGCCTGTGCCTTCGGCAAAACCGGGATGAATATCCGTTTCCCAAGCCATTGGCCTGATTGGTACACCCAAATCTTTAAATAGTTGTTCGTAAAAACCATTTGAACCCAGAAGCAGCTCATGAATTTCTTTTAAGAACATTCCTGACTCAGCACCCTGAATAATACGATGGTCGTAAGTGCTTGTGAGCGTTAGAACCTTGCTAATACCCAGTTTGCTAATGGTGCTTTGGCTCATGGCCTGATACTCAGCAGGATACTGTATTGCTCCCGTTGCTATTATTGCTCCCTGCCCAACCATAAGACGCGGAATAGAGCCAATGGTACCAATGGTACCGGGATTGGTTAACGAAATTGTTGTACCGGCAAAAGCAGAGGGATCTATACTCCCTTTTCGTGACTGCGAAACCAAAGCCTCATAATGCTCGAGGTATTGTTTAAAGTTAAGTTGTTCCGCATTTTTGATATTGGGAACCATCAAGTTGCGTGTTCCATCTTTACGCTCAACATCAATAGCTATGCCCAAATTTATTGTTGAACGTTTACTAACAAAGGGTTTCCCTTCTCTTACGCTAAAAGAATAATTCATTACAGGGTATTTTTTAATTGCCTGCAGAATTGCCCAACCGATGATGTGAGTGAAAGAGATTTTCTTTTTGCCCAACTTTGCAAGGTGAGCATTTGCTAACAAGCGGTTTTCTTCTAATAGCTTAACCGGAACCGTTCTTTGAGATGTGGCAGTAGGAACCGTAAGCGAGCTATCCATATTGTCAATTATTTTTCCAGCTGCACCGGTTAAAGGACGAACATCATCTCCGGGAAGTGGTTGCGGATATTTTACCGGCTTACCTGTTTGCCCTATTCCATTAGCCGGCTGAGTTCCTTTTCCGTTGGTTGAATTGAGCATATTTCCAAAATATGCCTTCCATTGCTCAGGTAAATCTTCCGGGTTATCTCTGTAACTATTATAAATCTCTTCTACAAACCATGAATTGGCTCCAAATGAGCCGGTTTGCTCATTATTTTGTTCAATTTCTTGCATAGTGCAGTTATCTACTTCGTTTATTTAATAAAATGGAAATCTCGTATAAGTAAAACTAATTATTTTCTATTTAGGTTCAGAAAAATGACGCGTAAAAAATATACCGCAATTCCAATTTAATCACATATAAGTTCAAAAATTTCTTTTTACTCATGATTATTTTGTTTAAGTTTTAGCGGTGTTTAGCTATCATTACATTAAAGTTTAATAGTTTTTATTTATGATAAAATCAGCGGCATTTTTCCTTTTTTTTACGGTATTGTTGTTTGCTCAACCTTCGGTTGATAGCATTCTATCCGTTTCAAAAAATCAGCCTGATACCGCAAAAGCCCGAGTTTTTGCAAATCTTTGCTGGGATTATCGTAGTATCAGCCCCTCTTCAGCCATTGAATACGGTTACACATCACTACATATCCTCGACAGCTCACCAAACGACGACCTTAAAGCTGATGTGTTCAATTACATTGGGGTTATTTATAGTAATCTCGGTTACCTCGATTCCGCAATTCAATATTACAATCGCGCATACGACCTTGCAATATTCAACGAAGATAGTTCATCTATTGCTTATTCTTTGAGCAATATTGGAGATTATTTTTTCAAGAACGCACTTTATTCCCCTGCTCTTGAAAAAATTATTGCATCACTTAAAATTTTTGAATTGCTAAATGACACTAAAGGTCTTGCTTATGCATATAACGACATGGGTGAAGTTTATCTGAGGTTAAAGGACTATCCAAAAGCACTTGAAAGTTTTCAACAATCGTTAGAATATCGCCAAAAAAACAGCGATAAAAGAGGTATAGCAAAATCGCTCACAAACATTGCTTTAGCTCAAGAGATGTTGGGGAAATACAAGGAATCTTTAGAAGTTTTTTATCGATCAATAGAAGTGAGCAAACAAGCCAATTACCGTAAAGGTGAAAGCTATGCCTATGGCGGAATCTCAGATTTGTACTTTAAACAAGGAAATTACTCAGAAGCCCTAAATTCGGCCCAACAGGCTCTCGAAATTGATATATCCATTGAGCACAAATATGGCGAGATTATAAACTACAATCGTCTTGGTAAAATCTATGCAAAATTAATGGATTTTAATAGAGCTGAGAAATATCTTATCAATGCAATTCAACAAGCTAACTTAACCGGACATCAAGATCAACTTATGGAAGGTTACAGAACATTAGCAACAGTTTCTGTTTCGAAAGGTAATTTCCAACAAGCGTACACTTCGTTAGCAGCATTCGATAGTTTAAGAGAGAAAATCTACAGTCAAGAGAGTTTATTAAAAATCGGGGATATGCAGACTGCCCTTGCTATGGAAAAAAAGGACAAAGAAAACGAGATACTCCGCAGGGATATTGAATATCAAAAAGTTACTACTACTCTTTTTATAATTCTTGCATTGTTTGTTTTAGGTTTAGGCGGATTATATGTTTCGAAATACCGAAGCGAAAAGAGAGCTAACCAACTGCTGCAAGAGCTAAACAACAGCAAAGACAAGTTGTTTTCAATAATTGCGCACGATTTGAAAAATCCTTTCACTGCAGTTTCTATCTACACTGAAATACTCCATAGTGAGTATGATGAGTATTCCGACGAAGAACGCAAATCATTAATTGAATCCCTCTATAGTGCCTCTAACGAAGTGATGAAACTATTAATGGATTTACTTACATGGGCACGAGCACAAAAAGGCGAAATTACAATTACAAAATCTGATATTGATGCAGAACCGTTTTTGCGTTCTCTAAGCTCGATGTATGAATTGACGGCAAAAAATAAGAATATTAATCTTTCCGTAGATTGTTCTCCGGGATTTAAGTTCTCGGCCGATAGATTTATCTGTGAAACTGTTATCAGAAATTTTCTTAATAATGCCATAAAATTTTCTTTCAATGACTCCGTTATAATTATCGGAGCTATAAAAAATGAAAAGAATGTGGAATTCTGGGTGCAGGATTTTGGGAAAGGTATGGAAAAATCTGTAGCGTCACGTATTTTTGATTTAGATAGCAAATTTACGAGCAAAGGTACCAACAATGAACGTGGTACCGGATTCGGTTTAAAAATAAGCAAAGAATTTGCTGATGCTCATAAAGGTAAATTAACCGTTGATAGCGAACCGGGTAAAGGTAGTCGCTTCACATTTACTATTCCTCTTTAGTACCTGAAATATCGCAGCCAAACAACCTAAAAAACTCTGCGGGTTAGCAGAAATAAATAAAGGACTGCAAGCAATGAATGAATCTCTCACTCCTACAACCTCGAAGCGAGCTTTAGCCTTGGATGCTTTGCGAGGATTTGCAATTATTACCATGATTTTATCAGGTAGAGTTCCCTACGGAGTTCTTCCCGGTTGGATGTACCACGTACAAGTTCCTCCTCCGCTTCATAAATTCGACCCCTCTATTCCGGGTATTTCGTGGGTGGACTTAGTCTTCCCTTTTTTCCTTTTTGCAATGGGTGCCGCCTTTCCCCTTGCCCTTTCGGGTAAACTGCAAAAAGGTGCTTCAAAATTTAAAATTACTCTGTCCTTCATCTCACGGGGTTTGCTGTTAGCTTTTTTCGCGATTGTTCTTCAACACTTCAAACCCTACCTTATTAGTTCTGCAGGTTCAACCGCCGCACAATGGATTGGTATTATTGGGTTCTTACTTATGTTTTTGTTTTTTATGCGATACCCAAACACATTTTCAAAATTGGGTTCGAACATTCTCAAGTACTCTGCACTGGCTGGCATTATTGCACTGTTGTATTTTGCACAATACCCAAAAGGTGGCGAGTTTTCGTTCAAAAGATTTGACATTATCATTCTTGTTCTTGCCAATGTAGCTGTTGCCGGTGGTGTGATTTGGATGATTACCGCTAACTCGATTGGTACACGCGTAGCCGTTCTTGCCTTGTTACTCGGTATTCGTCTCTCTTATGGAGTAGAAGGTAGTTATGTCCATGACCTTTCAAAATTATTCTCCTCTTCCTGGCTTTTCAATCCTTGGTTCCTTAAATATTTGTTTATAGTTCTTCCTGGAACCATTGCTGGCGACCTTATTCTAAAGCAATTCAACAGCAAAGAAGAAGAACCCCAATTATCTTTCTACTCGCCTTTAAAGGTCTATAGCGTCTCGTTACTCTCTCTCTTAACGGTTGTTGTACAGTTGGTTGGGCTTTATAACCGCTGGCTCTTAGAAACAGTGTTAGCTACTGCTTTGTTGTGCATGGTTTTATACTGGTTAACCAACAACTCAAAAACTTCCCGTGAAATTCTGTTTCACAACTTTGTTCGATGGGGTAGCACATTTCTTCTAATTGGACTCGCTTTCGAACCATTTGAAGGAGGCATTAAAAAAGACCACAGCACTCTTTCGTATTATTTTGTAACTTCAGGTCTTGCGTTTTTTACACTACTAAGCTTCACACTCTTGATAGATGTTGCCGGCAAGAAAAAATATTTTTCTCTGTTTATAGAAAATGGTCAAAACCCAATGATCGCTTATGTTGCCGGTGCAAGCTTTATTTACCCACTATTAACCCTTACATATGTGGATGAATTATTTAATTCTATTTTTACAACACCGTGGCTCGGAGCTTTACGAGGACTAATTGTAACTTTAATTACTGCAGGGTTTGTGATGATATTTACCAGAAAAAAGATATTTTGGCGTACATAGATTTGAATCAATTAGTAAACTTATTCAGTATTTATTGTGTTTGCTAAACAGTACAAGATTATAGGAATATTATGGCTTTGTTAAAAGACTTTAGAACCATTGCGGAGTTGTTTCAATGGCTAACCGAAGAACGTGCAAAAAACACCGATAAGGACGTTCTTTATTCACGTGTTGACGGGAAGTTTAAACCCATTTCATACACACAATTTCGTAAAGAGACCGAAAGGTTTGCACTTGGATTAGCATCTCTTGGTCTTGAGCCAAAAGAGAAAGTTGCAATTATTTCTGAGAATAGACCTGAGTGGGTATATACCGATATGGCTACTTTAGGTTTGGGGGCAGTTGATGTTCCTCTCTATCCTTCGCTCACATCAGATAATATTGAGTTCATACTAAATAACTCTGAATCAGTGGGCCTTGTTCTATCGAACAAATTGCAGCTGACTAAAGTATTAAAAATACGCAAGCAATTAAAGTTTCTTAAATTTATCATCATTTTAAATGCTAAAGATAAACCCGAGAACGAACCCTATATTTTTAGTTTTGAAGATGTTCAAAAACGAGGTGACGAGTATAGTTTAAAGCATCCTCATCATTTTAGTGCAGCGCTCAACCGCGTTAGTGAAAACGATGTTTGTACTATCATTTACACATCCGGCACTACCGGTGAACCCAAGGGTGTGGTACTAACTCATAAAAATATCGTATCAAATGTTAAAGCGGCACTTGAATCTTTTCCTATTCACGAGACAGATACCTTCCTCTCCTTTTTACCGCTCTGCCATATTTTTGAACGCATGGCCGGGTATTATACCGGCTTGGCTTCTGGTGCAGCCATTTATTATGCACAAAGTATAGAAACTGTTGCAACGGACCTGCTGGACGTTAAGCCAACGGTAATGACAACCGTACCTCGTCTGTTTGAACGCATCTATTCAAAAATTCAAAAAAATGTTGAGAAACAAAGCCCCGCAAAACAAAAGATATTCAATTGGGCTGTGGATACCGGATTAAAATATCAGGAAATGAGAAAAAAAGGGCAATCCTCTTTCACCCTTTCTGCAGCAAATAAGTTAGCCGACAAAGTAGTGTTTAGCAAATTACGCGAAAGAACCGGCGGGAATCTACGATTTTTTGTTTCAGGTGGTGCAGCACTTCCCAGAGAGCTTGGTGAGTTTTTTGAGACTATAGGAATCGTAATACTCGAGGGATATGGTTTAACCGAGTCCTCGCCGGTAATAGCCGCAAATAGGTACGATAATTACAAATTTGGCACTGTAGGAAAACCTTTCCCGGGTGTTGAAGTAAAAATTGCACATGATGGCGAAATTCTCGCACGCGGTTCTAATATCATGCAATGCTATTATAAAAACGAAAAAGAAACACGTTCAACCATAATCGACGGATGGCTTCATACCGGTGATATTGGAGTTTTTGACGCCGAAGGTTTCTTGATGATTACCGATAGGAAAAAACATCTATTCAAAACAAGCGGTGGAAAGTACATAGCTCCTACACCAATTGAAAATATGTTTCTTGCAAGCAAATACATCGACCAATTTGTTTTAATTGGTGATAGAAGAATGTTTTTAAGTGCCCTGATAGTGCCTGATTACGAGGCATTGCGAGAGTATGCAGATTCGCACGGAATACCCTATTCCGATAATAACGAACTCTCTCAGAATCAACAAATTATTGCTCTTATGGAAAATGAACTTGTTCGATTTCAAAAGAATCTTGCTAATTATGAGCGTGTACGCAAATTTGCTTTGCTTGAACAGCCATTTACCCTCGAAACAGGCGAAATGACACCCTCGTTAAAGTTAAAGCGCAAAGTTATTGAAGAGAGATATAAACATCTCATCGAAGGAATGTACACAGAGAAATAAAGTCTGAAAGTGGTTAAAGAAATGCGGCCGGGTCGAGTTTGATTTTATAAAAAAAAAAA
>CALKUG010000023.1 GCA_937996765.1 uncultured Ignavibacteria bacterium | reverse complement strand
TCCCTTATTATTTTTAACTATAATTATTCAACATCAACAGACAAAACTGGAGTATTAAAAAATGTCCAAGGCATATTCTCGCTCTCATTCCATGGATTTATGGGTTAAACTTTACAGAAGTTTTTCCTCAATGAATAAATCTGTAGTAGATTTTCTCAGAGGTCAGGGTTTAACTCAACCTCAATTTTATGTTTTAGAGGTTCTGTACCATAAAGGTTCTATGACGCTTATCCAGCTCAGCAGAAAACTGATGGTTACAGGCGGAAACATGACCCTAATTGCTGATAACCTCGAAAAAGAAGAGCTTATTGCACGCGTTCTTGATAAAAGTGACAGAAGAAAATATACAATCACTCTTACTGCAAAAGGCGAAGAGTATGTTCAAAAAGTATTTGCTGAATTCGAAAAGCACATCGAATCAATTGCATCTACTCTCAACTCTGAGGAACAAGTTCAAGCAGCAAAGTTGTTAAAGAAGTTAGGACTCGGATTCATTTCCGGGAAATAATTAAATTAATTGAAGTGATTGCATTTTCTCACTAATCATACCGGAATTATATGGTTATTTACGATTTTTATACCTTTTTAATTGCTCTTTTTAAGATAGTTCACGTAGTCTCTGCCATTGTTTGGCTTGGCGCTTTTCCTGCATTATTTGTACTTAAAAATCAAATAATGAGGTATCGCGGAACCAAAGGCGAGCGGAAACTGATATCTTCGTGGCTTATTGTAAATAATCTTACCGGTATGATTGGTTCTATTGGTATAGTAGTAACCGGTATCGTTTTAACGCTCCATTATAGTTACGGATTTTTCCAATTTGCCTCTGGTACTCAAAACCATTGGCTATATACAAAGCAATTTCTTACAGTTATTGTACTCATAATTACCGGAGTTTGGATTATTCCTACAGGTGTAAAAGTACGCAAAGCCCTTCACGGCGAAATCAATAAACTCGAAGATAACGAGCCGTTAACCGACCATACCTACACTATGATTAACAAATTAACTACCCTAACCTATGTTATTGCGGTAATTGTTTTGTTAAACTTCTTGTTTGCTATTACCAGAACGTTTCAGTTTAGTTAATTTTGATAATGAAAAAAATAGCTCTTTTAGGTTCTTCCGGTTCTATAGGAACCAACACTTTGGAAGTGGTTCGGAAAAACCCCCATTTATTTTCAGTTCAAGCTCTATCCTGCCACTCCAATGTTCGGCTTTTAGCAGAGCAAATAAAAGAATTTTCTCCTTCCGTGGTTTGTATTTCCGACATTAGTAAACGCGAGGAGGCACTTTCGCTTCTTCCCCCTAATGTTGAAATACTTTTTGGTGAGGAAGGTTTGGTACAACTTGCACGCCATGCCGAATATGATGTATTTGTTGGAGCCGTTGTAGGATTCTCCGGCTTAGCCCCAACAGTAGAAGCAATTAAACGCGGCAAGCGTATTGCATTAGCAAACAAAGAAACTCTTGTTGTTGCCGGTGAATTAATCACCGAATTGTTAAAGGAATATAACGCGGAATTGATTCCTGTTGATTCCGAGCATTCAGCCTTATTTCAATGTTTGGTTGGCGAAGACACCTCTACCGTTTCAAAATTAATACTCACTGCATCCGGTGGACCTTTCCGTGGAAAAACCCGTGATTACCTTAACAAAGTAACCGTTGCCGAAGCACTCAATCATCCAACATGGAAGATGGGAGCTAAAATTACTATTGATTCCGCATCTCTGATGAACAAAGGTCTTGAGGTAATTGAGGCTGCTTGGTTGTTTAATCTTCCCGCTTCTTCAATCGAGGTGGTGGTGCATCCGCAGTCAATTATCCATTCGATGGTTGAGTTTAACGATGGCTCTATAAAAGCCCAATTAAGCACACCCGATATGAAACTACCGATTCATTACGCTCTCACATACCCGGAACGCACTCCCGCAAATTATGTGAGCACCTCATTTAGGGCAATGCAATCGTTAGAGTTTTTTGAGCCGGATTATAATACATTTGAATGTCTGGGAATTGCTTTTTCTGTACTTGAAGCAGGCGGTGTAGCACCCTGTATTGTGAATGCTGCAAACGAAGTTGCCGTGGATAGGTTCCTGCGCGGTGAGATTGGATTTTTATCCATCCCCGAAATAATTAAACGTTCATTAGATACGATAGCTAATTTACGCAACCCTGATTTAGAAACCATTTTTGATTGTGATAATAAAACTCGAAAGCTCGCTCTTTCGATTAACTAAGGAGATACGCCCTCATGGAGGCATTACTTTATTTTATAATAACTATAGCCATTTTAGTGTTTGTTCACGAATTCGGACATTTTGCTGCTGCAAAACTTTCCAAAATGCGTGTTGATGCTTTTGCAATTGGTTTTGGCTACAGATTGTTTGGCTATAACGCTGTTACCGGTTTTACTTTTGGTCGGCTTCCTGAAGACCTCGACTTAGAAGGCAAAACCGACTACCGTCTCTGTGCTTTGCCTCTTGGCGGTTATGTGAAAATTGCCGGTATGATAGATGAAAGTATGGATACTGAGTTTGCAAGCTCCGAGCCCAAACCTTACGAGTTCCGTGCTGCTACTACACCCAAAAAGATATTTGTTATTACCGCGGGTGTAATAATGAACCTCATTCTCGCCCTGGTGATATTCTGGGGTATAAACTTTTATATAGGACAAAATCTTACCAAAACCACTACTATCGGTTTTGTTGAAGCAGGCACGCCTGCTGATTCTGCAGGATTTAAAGCAGGCGACAAAATTCTCACCATCAACGGTGCATCGGTTAGCTATTGGGAAGATGTACAAAATTCCATCTATGTTAAAACCATTGGTAAAGACCTCTCAGTTTTGATTGATCGCTCAGGCGAAAAGATTACCGTTCCCGTTAAACGCAGCTCCATCCCCAAACAAGATAAAGCTATGTTTTTAACTCAAAGCGGACTGCACCCGGTTGTGGGCGATTTGCTTAAAGGTCAACCTGCCGATAAAGCGGGAATTAAAGCTGGCGATGTTCTTTTGGCAATTAACGATACTTCGCTCAACGCTATTCCACAAACAATTAAAGCTTTTTCGTATTACGCTGAAACCCCTGTTAAATTAAGTGTGCTTCGCCAAAAAGATACTGTTGATTTTAACTTTGCCCCAAACAAAGAGGGTAAAATTGGCGTTATGCTCGGAGGTTATGCATACTTCGGTAAAACCGAACAACGTACTTTTGGTATCATCGAGTCTGCTACCAAAGGTGTTGGTGATGCAGTTAACATTACTGCCTTAACATTTTCAATGCTTGGCAAAGTTTTTACCGGACAGATTCAATTTGGCCAAGCGTTTGGCGGTCCTGTTAAAATTGCTCAATTTGCAGAGCGTTCAGCTGATACCGGAATAGTTTCGTTTTTGATGTTTCTTGCAATGCTCAGTTTAAGCTTAGCAATATTAAACATACTGCCTTTTCCTGTTCTCGATGGCGGCCATTTGGTTATCATCATCATCGAAGCAGTTATTAAAAGAGAGTTACCCCTCAAGCTCAAAATCTATATTCAAAATATAGGTTTTGCTTTGATGCTTGCCTTAATGGCGTTTGTAATTTACAACGACATTATAAATCTCTAATCCGCACTATTTTTATTGTAACAAAAAAGCCCCGTCAAATTGCGGGGCTTTTTTATTTGCTTTCGAACACTTCAATGCTGCTTACGATTTAGCGAATTGCAAAGCTCCTTTATCGCCAAGGGTAACAAGAATGGTATCACCTGCAGTATAGTTACCCATAAGTAGGGCTTGGGAGAGCGGATTTACTAAGTACCTCTGTATTGTGCGCTTCAGCGGTCTTGCTCCAAAGGTAACATCGTAACCCAATTCACTCAGCCAATCTTTAGCTTCATCAGTTATATCCAATAGTAGTTCTTTCTGTTTTAGCATTTTAGCCACACGTGCTATTTGTATATCTACAATAGTGCGTATTTCTGATTTGGATAACGGCTTAAATAATACAACATCATCTACACGATTAAGAAATTCAGGACGTATGGTCTTCCTGAGCATCTCTGAAAGACGAGGACGAAGTTCATTCATTATTTGACCAATATCTTCATCTTTTCGTTTGGTTAATTCCTCATTAATATAACTTGAGCCAAGGTTAGAGGTCATGATTACAATAGTGTTTTTAAAGTTTACTTTGCGCCCTTGGTTATCGGTTAAATGTCCATCGTCGAGCACTTGTAACAAGATATTAAACACATCCGAATGCGCTTTTTCTATCTCATCGAGCAATACAACAGCGTAAGGCCTACGGCGCACGGCTTCTGTTAACTGTCCGCCTTCTTCATAACCAATGTACCCCGGAGGCGCACCAATCAAACGCGAAACAGAATGCCGCTCCATATACTCAGACATATCAATACGAATCATTGCGTTTTCATCATCAAATAAAAACTCTGCCAAAGCACGCGCAAGTTCAGTTTTTCCTACACCGGTGGTGCCTAAAAAGATAAACGAACCAATAGGTTTATTGGGATCTTGCAATCCCGAACGCGACCTACGAATTGCATTTGCCACGGCATAAACTGCATCCTCTTGACCTACAACGCGTTTATGAAGTTCATCTTCGAGTCGTAGTAGTTTTTGTCGTTCGCCTTCTAACATTTTTTGAACGGGAATACCTGTCCATTTGGCAACAACTTCAGCAATATCTTCGGCTTCAACTTCTTCCTTTAACATTTTTGAGGTGTGTTGTACCCGTTGTAGCTCGGCGGTGTCGCGGAGCAATGTGCGTTCCATCTCTGTTATTTTACCATATCTTATTTCGGCAACACGAGCGTAATCTCCTTCACGCTCATATTTTTCGGCTTCATTTTTTAAGCGATCAATTTCGGATTTGGTTTCTCTAATATTTTTGATTGCATTTTTTTCAGTTGACCAATGAGCATGTAGCCGTGTACGCTCCTCGGAGTATTCTGCTATTTCCCTTTCTAAATCAACCAATCTCTTTTCCGAGATTTCGTCGGTTTCTCTTCTCAACGCCTCGCGTTCTATTTCCAAGTGTTTTAATTTTCTTTCAACACTATCAAGCTCTTCGGGCATCGAATCAATTTCGATTCGTAATTTTGAAGTAGCTTCATCAATCAAATCTATTGCTTTATCAGGGAGGAATCTATCCGATATATATCTATTCGAAAGCTGCACCGCTGCTACTATAGCCGCATCAGTGATACGCACTCCGTGGAAAACTTCGTAACGTTCTTTCAAACCGCGTAGAATGGAAATAGCATCCTCTTCATCCGGTTCCGATATAAGTACGGGCTGAAATCTCCGTTCGAGTGCAGCATCTTTTTCGATGTACTTTTTGTATTCGTTTAGCGTGGTTGCACCAATGCAATGTAACTCACCACGAGCCAAAGCGGGTTTTAGTATGTTGGCAGCATCCATTGCGCCTTCGGTTTTTCCTGCGCCTACAAGAGTGTGCAGTTCATCAATAAAAAGGATTATCTCGCCTTGAGCATCGGTTACTTCTTTTAAAACAGCTTTTAAGCGTTCTTCAAACTGTCCCCTATATTGTGCTCCGGCAATAAGCGAACCCATATCCAAAGCGATTATTTTTTTTGATTTAAGATTT
>CALKUG010000022.1 GCA_937996765.1 uncultured Ignavibacteria bacterium | reverse complement strand
TGCTTTTAAATCAACTTTCATTGTTACTCCATTCGTTATTACCTAATAATCGTATCAGAGCGATATTTGTTTAAACACTTGACTTTAAACAATTCGTTTTGCTATATTTGTGATATCATTTTGATATCACAAAAGGAAACTCACATGAAAGAACAAATTAGTAACCAAGCTAACGGTTTCGCAATGCTTTTTGTAGGACTCTTATTACTATTAGGCGGCATTGCAGTTTTTATTTTTGCAATAGCAAATGAAGCCCCTCTTTTCCTTGCAATAGGATTGCCTTCTATAGTTATAGGAATAATTGTCCTAACCGGCTTATTTGTGATTGAGCCAAATGAAGCGATAGTACTTTTGTTATTTGGTGAGTACAAGGGAACCGCCATAGCAGAAGGTTTACGCTGGGGTAACCCATTTTTTACTAAGAAGAAGATATCGTTACGCACAAGAAATTTCGATAGCCAAAAATTAAAAGTGAATGATAAAAAAGGTAACCCGATTGAAGTAAGCAGCGTAGTTGTTTGGCGCGTTAAAGATACTTTTGCAGCCACCTTTAAGGTTGAAAACTACAATGAATTTGTTCACATACAAGCTGAATCTGCTTTGAGGCATATTGCTTCTGTCTATTCTTACGATACGAGTGAAGGCGAAACTATTTCACTACGTTCTTCGATAGATGAAGTTTCACACGAGTTGTTAAAAGAGGTTCAGACAAAGGTTGCTGATTCAGGTGTAGAGATTCAAGATGTGAGAATTAATCATCTTGCATATGCACCGGAAATAGCGCATGCAATGTTGCAACGCCAGCAAGCAGAAGCTATAATCGAAGCACGTCAAAAAATTGTTGAGGGTGCAGTAGGTATGGTTGAAATGGCCCTTACACGGCTTAATGAACATCAAATTGTACAGCTTGATGATGAACGTAAAGCTGCCATGGTAAGTAATTTAATGGTAGTGCTTTGCTCTGAACGCTCAACTCAACCCGTTGTTAATACTGGAACTCTTTATCAATAATGGATAAAAAGAAATCTATTATACTGCGCATTGATACTTCGCTCAGCGACGAACTTAACATTTGGGCTAAGGATGAACTCCGGAGTCTCAATGCGCAGATTGAGTATATATTGAGGGACGCCGTTCGCAAGCGCAAAAAATCCGGTGGGGATGCCACTTCCAATCAATCTAACTCGAAAAAGAGTAACGAAGCTAATTAACTTTCACTTGGTCATTTCATTTCAATGTACTACCTTTAGAGTTCAAGTTAATTAAAGGATAGTTAGTGAAACGTACATCTCATTATTTTTATTTAATAGCCTTATTTCTCATTTTGCCTGTATTAACAACAGGTTGTAATGAAGATGGATCACCCGCAATAAAAACAAACATCACTGCAATAGAAACTTTAAGTTCTGTACTTTCAAAAGCAGTTTCTGACTATTCAAGCGATGCAAAATTAATTAGTATTTACGGCCGCACTGTTGCCAAAGATGGCACAATAGATTTAAGCAAACCTCTTTCCAACATTTTTGTGTATGCTGTTCAGTCTGAAACCAAAAAAGCTGTTGAGTTTTATGTACCCGTTTTTGCTGCAGGTCCTGTTCGCTCTCCACTCAATTTAAACGATTTAACTTCGATAATTAAGGACACAACCGCTAAGAATACTATTCTTAAGGGCTTTCAATATCTCAGTGGTGTAACAATCGACCCAAAAGATATTTTGAGAGATTCTCCCTATGCTGTAGATAAAGCAGCTAAATCCACGGTTGGTGCACAATATTTGGTGCAAAACCCAAATGCAAGAATTGATATGTATTTGGTACCAAGTGTAAAAATTGATTGGACTGGTGTTTCAAACTCGGCAGATTGGATTGTAACCTTTGCAGGAGAAATTACATCGTTAACTCAATTAGTAAACAGTCAAACAGGAATAACTGTTGTAATCTCTCAATAGTTGCAACTTTATAAAATTTAGAAATCCGAATTACTCTATGCTGAATGTACTTATTATAGATGACGATGAAATAATTAGGTTGTTTCTGCAAAAACTTTTAAAAAAGAAGTTTGGTTTTAATATTGCCCAAGCTGGTAATGGTATTGAGGGTCTCGCTTCTATTGATGGTGCAATTCCTGATATCGTTTTTTTAGATGTAACTATGCCATTAATGGATGGCGTTGAGACACTTCACGCAATACGTAATAACCCCAAAACCAAAGACTTACCTGTTATTGTTCTAACTGCTATTGGTAGCAAGGATACTGTAGGAAAATTGGTAACTCTTGGTATATCGGGTTTTATACTTAAGCCACTTGATTATGAGGGGACTTACGAACGGCTTAAAAAGCTTATCGAAGAAAACCGCATTCTCATGCGGAAAATCCAAATGGGTGAAGATAAAAAAGCAACTGAAGATGGTACTCAAGTAACAAAAGTTGCATTAGTAATAGATAAAGACCCGCAATTTAAACGTCTCTTTGCTCTCGAGTACGGAAATCAGTATAAGTTGGTTTTTGGAGAAACAGGTTCAGACTGTCTGATTCACTTCTTTAACGAGAAACCACGCTATATTTTTCTTGGTGAAAAATTAGATATTGTGAATGAACTATTGTTGGGCTCAAAGCTACGCGACTTAAAATCCTACTGTAACTCGATGCTATTTTTACTTACTGAAGGAAATCCAAACCCCGTAGCAGAAAGAGTGTTCGATGGGATTATAAAAAAATCCCTCTCTTCGGAGGGATTGCGTAAAGAATTTAATAAAATTGTACTGGGTACTCAGTAAATAATTCTTCTCATTACTCGCGTAATAAAAGCACCATCATTCTATTTCCATCTTTGATTAGAGGTAAATTTAATGCCTCGAATGCCAAAGCAGAACCACGTTTGTTTCTAAAAGCAATTTTAATGGGGGTTGAGCTTATTTTACTCATAAGTTTAAAGTAGTTATCTTTAAATTTATGATCAACCAAATCAAATAGCGGTTTGTTTACAACTTCCTCTGGTGCAAAATGTGTTGAAGAAAAGAACTCATTATTGCCTTCCAACACCAATCCTGCATCGTGATACAAATGAATGGGAAATTCATTTTTAACAATTTCCATTGCATAAATATCAGAGTTAATAAAATCAGACTTTACCACATTCTGCTGTCGATCGCTTCGCACATATTCGGTAATATCTTCAGCCAAGCCATACAAACGAGATACGGTGCCCACAGGAGAAACATCACCGGCAAACAATGTGTCTTTGATGTAGATAATTTTACCATATTTTGTCATTAACCTATAATGGCGCAATGTCATTTTTTGACTTTGCAACAATTTCTCGGCACCTTGATAATTAGGAAGGTCGCTCGGAATAATGAGAGTCATGTATCCCCCATCCTCGTCGGTTTCTTGCGGACTGTATCCGGTGATGCGTTCAAAGGACTCTGAAGATACATTTTCAAAAACTGTTCTTGTTCCACCTGAGAGAAGAATAGAATAAACGTAATAGTTACTACTGGAGGCAACAAGACTAAAATACCTCATTAGGTGGTTTAATCGTACGGCAGCTTCTTTTTCATCATGAGTTAAGTTTTTTTGCTCAACAACTTGGGGTGTGGGTGCTGCAATACTTGGTGAATTGGCAACATAAAACTCGACAAAAAGCAAAATATTTCCATCAATTTCCAAACGGCCTGCCAAGTAGATAAAATCAGTATTTTTACCGTAAATAGTTTTGCCTTCGTAGTTCAATTTAACATACTGAACTTTTAATCGCGGATCGAGTGCATTTGTAACTGCTGTAAATAGTTTAGCATCTATTTCAACAATACTTGTTCGTAAAAGCTGATCTAACGCTCTGCCGTAGAAATCCGCTGCGGATCTATTTGCCCAAAGTACCCTTTTGGAATTAGGATTGAATACCAATTTGGGTGAAAGAGAATTTTCAAAAATTGTTTTGTGAAGCTCTTCTCTTAACAAAAGTGCTTTTAATTGCTGATCATAATCTGCAGGCCTTACCGTAGTGCCGGAAGCAACGGTTCGCATGGATGATTCGGTTACTTTGGTGAGTTTATCTTCTGTATTCAATGATACTATCTTTTTTAAATTGCATGTATTAGAGTATTACAACTTACTAAATAGGGTTACTCAAAACAAGTACTGCCCATATAATAAAAACAACTTAAATCCTCCTCTGCACAAAATATATTACTCCGTCATTTCTCATGAATTTCCGTCATTTAATTTAACTTAATTCGTTAATTTTTGAGGGATTTTAGCACTTTTACTCGCATTTGTGATTCGGCATACTACTTGAATGATAAAATTGTATCAAATTTACAGTTAAATTATTAATTAATTTCATCGAGGTAACAATGAAAGCGAAACTGACAGTTGCAGCTTTTTTCCTTATAGCTTTCTGGAGTTTGGGAGCACTCTCCTTGGCACAGCCGGGTGGTGGTGCATTAAGGCTTTCGATTGCTAAGGCAGACCCATACGGAAACATAACATTCCAATGGAATAAGCCACAAAATACTTCTGTTAAGTATTATCAACTTCTTCAATCTGTTTCACCTGATTCAACAAACTTTACTGTTGTTTCAGATAGCATCAAAGGTACTTACGCTACTATAAATGTAGTACCCGCAGTAAATGAAGCTAAAATATATCATTTTATGGTTCAAGCAATTACAGATTCGTTAGTAATAAAAAGCAACGTAATCCACATCCCGGTTCCTCCTATTCCCCCAATAAATGCATTTAAATTAACAGCACGTTATAATTATTGGGAATCAGAAGTCTCGCTTCATTGGGATCGATTACCAGTTCCTGTAACGAGTTATAAAGTGCTTCGTGCAGAGTTACCCGATTCAACAAACTTTACTACACTATCTACCATTACCGATAAAAATGAGTATGATGATGTTTTATCACTCCAACCCAACGAAACAAAAGTGTATATCTATCGTGTTGAAGCATTGGTAAACGGCACAACCGTTGGAAGCAATCTTGCATTTGTACCCGTTGTTGGTAAGATTTTACGCGATACCATTACCATTACGTCAGTTCCTGTTCTCGATGCAACCATAAACACACCATATACTTACGATGTTAATGCATCTTCATCGAATCCTGCGGCAACACTAAAATATGTTCTCATGCGTGCACCATTTGGTATGAAAATAGACGCAACCACAGGCGTTATTTCATGGACTCCACAAAACAGAGGCATTTACGATGTTCGCGTTTCGGTTTTTTCAACTAACGGTGGAGAAGCTTCGCAGCGTTTTAATGTTATTATTGCCGGTGGAAACGGACTCCTTTCAGGTACAGTTACCGATTCTCTCGGAACTCCGCTTAAAGGTGTTGTGATTGAAGCCCTTAAAGTGAAAGATTCCGGTGGCTCATTTTTCTTCCGTTATCATGCGGTTACAAATGAATTTGGCCAATACAATATGCGTGTGATTGACCCTGGTACTTACACCATAAAAGCACAACCGCTTCAGTCTGATTATTTGCCACAATGGTATAATAACAAGACAAATCCGAAGGATGCAGACAAAGTAGTTGTTCAGGATTCAGCAAGTAATCCTAATCCTGCACCTGTTAATTTTGTACTCAAGAATCGTAACTTTAATACCATCAGCTTCAAAGTGAGCGGAAAAATCTCTGATTCAACAGGAACAGTTGTTCCTCCGCTTTCCGGCGTTGAATTTATTCGCGCTGATATCGCTCTTGCTGGTGGTTCAAACATTTCGCAAGATTCATTTGGTGATGATTTCAAAGATTTTTTAATGTTTGATTTACTCGGTTTTGGAACAAACTCAGGTCATCTTTCAAAATTTGTATTCCGTGCATTACCCGATTCGCTCGGCAACTACACTGTAAATTTACCGGTTGGTAAATACATTGCTTTTGCAAAAGCACCCGGATTCTTACACGAATTCTACAACGAAAAAGAGAATATTCTAACCGCTGATATTATCACAATTGATACAGTGAAATCGGGAGTCAATTTTACACTCAATTCTTTGCCTCCTATTGCTTTAGGCGAGATTTCGGGTATGGTAGCTGATTCAGTTCTTGGCGTTGGTGTTAAAGCAAGAATAATTGCTCATCGCGATGTTTGGAATCACAAAGATAACTTTGGACATTTCAGAACCTACACTACCGAAACTGATTCACTCGGAAATTACATTCTCAAAGATTTAGTACCGGGTAAGTACATTCTCTTAGCTATACCTCAAACAGGATATGCTCCTTCATTCTATAAAGATGCAGGCGCAGCTTATAGCTGGCACGATGCTACCAAAATAGAAGTAAATGGAACAAGCGTTTCAGGTATAAACTTCTATCCTGCACCTATAGTAACAATTGGTGGAAACAGTGCTATCGCCGGTACCATCTCAGGTTTAGGATTAACCGATGCCCCTGCAAGCGGAGTTGTTGGTGGTGCAATGGTTTTTGCATTCGATTCTAACAACAATGTAGCAGGATTTGGTGTTTCGGATAATTCAGGTAACTACACTATAAAAGGACTCACCCCCGGTTCTTATAAAGTATCTGCTGATGCACCAGGATACAACAAGGGTACTTCTACATCAGCAAGTGTAAGTTACGATGCAGTAGGTAACCCGGTAACAACAACCACAAACCTCAGCATTAGCGGTGTACTTGGTAATGATGGCGGCAACGTTAGCAGCTCACCAAATACTTTTGCAATGGAACAAAATTTCCCAAATCCTTTTAACCCTTCAACCACCATTAGCTATACCATGGCTCAATCTTCGAATGTAACTTTAAAGATATACAACGTTATTGGTCAATTAGTTGAAACTTTAGTTGATTCTTATCAGGAAGCAGGAAGTTATTCTATTTCATTCAATGCAACATCACTCTCAAGCGGCGTATATTTCTATCGCCTCGAAGCACAGGGTGCAGTTGTAACTAAAAAGATGACTCTCCTAAAATAAATTTCTCTTCCCTTGATTGATTGTAGGCCGGCTGAAATATCAGTCGGCCTTTTTTTTTATAAAATCATTAAAGCTGCTGAGGGAATCTCAACTCTTAGATTTCCAAGTTTATCTCGCAAATATTTATTTGCTATTGCATTAAGCCATTCACGAGTAATTTTTATAGAATCAAACTGCAGAAAATCCTTACCATTAAAATTCACAACCTGATAGTTCTTGATGTTAATATCTATTGACTCTCGTTCGCCAATGAGCAATAATCTTGCATCAATTGTTTTATTTTTCTTGTCGATTTCCAACTCTTCAAATTTTCCAAATTCTTGTATTTCCTTGTTGGCTAAATACAAAACACCTTTACTCTTAAAAGAATCTAAAAGTCCCATTTTATTTACCACCAAACAATTTTTTTATTTTATTGATCAACTTCGATCCAATCATATCATCTGCTTTAGTAAGAATATTTTGGACGAGTACCAGTAAATCTTGTTCACCTGCCCAGTGTTTACGAGCTAATTCAGGATAGTTATTTACAATAAGGTTTAGAGCATAAGCAGCAACGGCTATGTCATCTAAAAGTCCAACAGGACCAAAAAACACCTCGGGAATAATGTCAATTGGGGAGAGGAAGTAAGCAATTGCTATTCCTAATATGGCTTTATCTTTTATCATTACCTCTTCATCTAACGTAAGCTTTACCAATAAGTGGAATAAGTCAGGGGCCGCAAGTAAATACTCACTCCATTTGTAATCTTTTCCTTTTTCCGAATTAAGAAAATTCTTTATTTCGATACGAATTTTTTGATAAAAATCTGTTTGTTGCTCGTTCATTGGGTTTCTCCTTGGTGCATATAGTGCTTTATTTTTTCGGGATAATTAGTAATAATTGCGTGGGGTTTATACCGCGATATTCTGCTAAACTGTCTTTTATTGTTTACTGTCCAGATGTGTAATTCCTTACCTGACTTGTGTATATCTTCCGCAATCGATTTATTTATGAGGGCTTTATCGATACTAACTATAGGTACATCTGTTCGCAATAGTCGGTTGCTCCATCTACTACCAACAATATACCCTGTCCGTAAATGTGTAATCGAAGAAATTTCTTCTATCAACTTGTGATTAAATGAGGTTATTATGCAGCGCTTTGCAAAATGAGTATCATCCAAAACTGTTAGAAGTTCTTTAAATAGCTCCGGCTTACGCTTATATGCTTTTATCTCGATATTAAACTTTGCTTGTTTCGGAGCTGAGTGCAAAAGTTCTTTTAATAGAGGGATCGGTTCGTTTTTCCATTTGGAAAGAAACCACCCTCCTGCATCAAGTTTAGAAAGTTCACTATAGGTGTTTCTGGATACCCATTTAAACACTCCGGTTGTACGAACGGTGTTTACATCGTGAATAACAACTAATTGATTATCGGAAGTTTGTTGAACATCTATTTCGCACCATTGTGCGCCAAAGGAGTGGGCTAATGAGACCGCAGCGAAAGTATTTTCAGGTGCGTTACCTGATGCACCACGATGGGCCACAATAATCGGTTTTATTGCTGAATTATCTAATTTATTCATCTGACTCTTTTGAGTTGAATTGCTTTCCCACCTTAGTTGCTGCAAGTAGGTAAAATACGTACACCGACAATAATCCCGCCACGATTCCATTGGCAATTTCCCAACCCGCTCTTCCTAAAGCAATTTTCTGAAAGGGTTGAAATAAAATTATAAGACCTATAAATATAACCATGCTAAAGAGTCTATCATGTTTCCACTCATGGTATGCAAGGAAACTAAAGCCTACAGTAGATGATAAGCGGAGAAATTGGTAATATCCGTAAGGCATATCGAAGTATGCTATTATTAATAGTACGATTAATAAGCCTGAGACCATTATCTCTGGGTGTGTGTTTACAAAGTTGAGGTCGAATCGTGAGTTTTTCAAAAAATTCACTTATAGTTTTTTAACTACCTCAATGTACTAAATTACCGCGACAAAAAGTAGAGATGCTTTTTTCATCGTCATAAACAGGGGGAGTTTATTTTAGAAGTACCATTTTCATGGATTTTGCAAAAGATTGAGATTGAATAGTATAGAAATATATTCCCGACGGGAGTCGAGTTGCATCGAACTCAACACTGTAGTTGCCGGGCTTTTGGTTTTGCTTAACCAAATAAGCTACTTCACGGCCAAGTGAATTATATACCCTAAGATTTACAAACTCCTCAGTAGCAATTGAGTATTGTATGGTTGTTGTTGGGTTGAATGGGTTTGGGTAGTTTTGTTGCAAATTATATTCAAGCGGAACGCCCACTTCTACAGTTTCAACTGAAGAATTTACTGCATCCCTGAACCTTTCGTAAACAATCTTGTGCCCAGCGTTATTCAAGTGAATTCCATCACCTGAACCAAATTGTGCAAGAATAAAACCGTTTGGTTGGGCGAGGGGTGTCCATACATCTACTGCATGAGGACCATAACGCGAGAAAGTTGAATCACGCATGGCAAAAAGTAAATTTAATTGCGACTGATTAGAAAAATTACGTGGTTGTGTAGTTGTCATCCAGAACTTGATATTGTTTCGTTTAAGAATTGCAGTTAATGTATCGTAGTTAGCAATTTGCTCTATCATCGGATAACTTCCTGCGGCATCATTAGATGGCAAATTAATCAACACTGCAACCGGATTATAAATGAGAGCCTTGGTGATATTATTGCTGGTGCTTGGGTTAGGGCGCCCTCCGGGTGGGGTAAAGCCGGTTGGCATAACATTGTAGGTTGAATAACCTCCTACTCCGAGATTGATAACACGATAAGTTGTATCTACCGTTTTGAGATAACGTGTAAATCGAGGTACCCATGCGCTATCTATTGGCGATGCTCCTGTACCTGCTGAAGTAGATGAACCCAAAACTACAATATGTTTATAGAGATTTGGATTAAAGTTTCCAGTAATATAAATTTCATCCAAAAACAATGTACGAGATGTTGCATCTGCAACGGATTGTCCAACATATATTACTTTAATTCTGGTCAAATCAGCGGAACCCGGCTTTGCTTTGAAATCGCTTACAGGAATTTTTATTTTTGTCCAAACCCCTGCGGCAATATCGCCGGTATAAGCGGAAAGTTTAATTTTATCCGTTTTTTGATTGGAGAGGTCTTCCAAATAAATAGTTGGCAATGCTGAATCTGGAATAGTTACAGGGGCAAACACCATCATGGTAATTGAATCCATAATGGTAATATCGCGGCCCGGCCAACCTGGAGCGGCAACAGCAGCACCCCAATTGCCACCTGCTTCAGATTTCCAGGTGAGCTTTAGCGCATTTCCTGTTAAATACTTGGTATCGGTACTCACGGGGAACTTGCTTGAGTTTACCGTGGCAAGAGTGCTTGGAGAATTACTGAACAAGTAGCTGGGGTCGTAATACGTAACATTATCGCTATTTGTAAAAAACGCATAGTTCTGCGCATGGGTTTCAATCGCAATAATTAGTATTACAGCGAATAAAAAAAGTTTTCTCATTGCTTTACCTTTTTATCCGGAAAATCTCTCATTGGTTAGAACTTACTTGCAAATCCGTTTGCTCTTTTTACATCAAGTAAAACACTGTGATTATATAAAAACGATTGATTAATTTAATGTAAACGATTACATTCATTTTCAAACTTAAATAAAATTTAAACATTTTCAAACAAATAAACTTTTTCTGAATTGGATCTATCTTTCAATTGTTTTGTATTGTTCATTTATTTAGTTTAATATCGTAAACGAAGTAAGTTTTGAATTGAGTATGATTCGTGCCCTTTTGTTATTTAATCTGTTCTTATTGAGTCAAGTACTCTTTGGGCAGGGGTATGATGTTTTTACTTTTGATGAGCAATCCGAATTTTCAAATACGCTTATTAAGTCAATAACTGAGGATGAAAAGGGTTTTATTTGGGCAGCAACCGATGGCGGTTTGCTCAGATTTGATGGGGAAAATTTCACAACCTTTGTTAAGCAACTACCTTCCATCTATGTAAAGAGTGTATATCGTACACGAAACAATAAATTGATTTGTGTTACTGATTTGGGGGTGGGGTACTTTCAACACGCAGCAGAAAAAATCTTTTATTCAAGTATCGTTAGAGGAACCACCTCACTCTCCGATTCAATCATCTCTTACCCCAAAGCCGTTTATGAGGATTCCAAAGGTCGCTTGTGGATTTGTGACCAAAATAGTACAAACCAAGTTATTGCCGGCAAACTTAAAAAATATGATTTTGGTGAGAAGCTAAGAACGGATAGCTATTTTAGATCGTTTATGCTCACTGAAGACTCTAAAGGGAATTTGTTTCTCGCTGCATGGAGAGGTGCAGTGTTTATCTATGACGAAAAAAATGATAAATTTATTGAATTACCCTTTAACAAAACCAGACCTCAAACTTATATTAACCAAATCTCCGTATTTAATGACGGAGAGATTCTTCTTGGTACCTCCTACGGTATCACACGCCTAACTTATACGAACCCATTTGAAATAACTAAGCAAGATGATATTGTTTCACTTAACGGAGTTTCTTCTTTTATCAAACTATCTTCAAACGATTTGCTAATCGGGTCTTGGGGAAATGGGCTCCATAGATTAAACAATAGCTCTGGAAGACTAACCAAGGAAACAAAAGTAGAAGTTTCATCTATAAACAATCTGTATGCGTTCCAAAGTGGCATTTGGATTGCTTCGGATAAGGGACTAATTTTACTCAAGAGCTTACCCTTCAAGCCAATTGGTCCAATGACAACCAACTCTCCTCTTGCATCAGATTTTATAAGAAACATTGAGAACGATAGTAAAGGCACGGTGTTTTTTTCTGACCAAGAGAGTATCTTTAAAATACACTACGAAGAGAATAAAATATCTTACGAGAACCTCTACAAAAGCTCCGAATTTCAGATTTATAATTTTACCGCTGAGGGTGATAATATCTGGCTTCTCGATAGAAAGGGTCGCCTGTTTTTTGTTAAGAAAAACAAACCACCTTTTTTGGTTGCGACTCTTGACGATGGAGCAAGATACACTTCGTTGCAAATAGATAAAAAGGGGAATCTTTGGGCTTATTATGAGCAAAAGAAACAAATAGTTCGTTACGAAATTAATTTTTCTAAAACCACATACGATATGCCCGAAGAGGCAAATATCTCTCAGAAGATTTTTCTCGATTCCCAAGGGAGAGTTATGACTGTTTATGCAACAGACAAACTCAACGTATTAGTGTTTGACGAAAAAACGAAAGAATTCTCGAATTTAAATCTTATTCAAGACCAAGTTTTCTCTGATCAAGTATTAATTTTTGACGCAATTGCCAAATCAAAAGACACTCTTTTAATTGCAACAGGTATTGGCTTATATACTATTACAGGCGGGAAAGTCCTGGAGCCAAAGTTGCAATCAATGCAAAATCTCGGTGCAGTAAGGGCTTTAGCAATTGATAAAAACAAATTATGGGTCGGTACCGATTTGAATCTGCTTTGCTTGGAAGGCGAAAATTATTCGCGATTTACCAAAAAGAACGGACTACCTGTTTCTGCAATAAACACAAGCGGTATTGCCATTGATAATGCTGGGCGTGTTTGGGTAGGCACTTCCAATGGTGTGGCGTATTTGAATGAAAGCATTTATAAACTCCCAAAAACAGAGAATCTTCGTCTCACCGGTATTTCGGTCAATTCGGTTCCAATATCAGAATGGAATAAAAAGCAATTATTCACAGGTACTACTACTTTAACTATCTCGTTTTCAGCACCAAGCTTCCCCAGCTGGACTGTTTATCAAACCAAGCTGAGTGGAATTCAAGATACTTGGTCTGAGGAAACATCTACTAACACGGTTACATACTACAACATTCCTCCGGGTGAATACACTTTTAGTGTTAGAGCACAACACTTAGGTAGCACATGGAGCGATAAAATTGATTTTAATTTTAGAGTAGATGCCCCCTGGTATGCTCGATTCTTTATGATAATTGCTTACGTACTTGTTGGCATTTTGTCTGTTACGTATGTTGTAGTTCTACTCAACCGTAGGAAATTAGAAAGAATTGAAAATGAGAATCTACGTCTTGAAAAAATTGTGCAGGAAAAAACGCTATCACTTGTGAAAGAGAAGGAACTCACCGAACAACTACTCCTACAAACTCGTTCTGCAAATAACGAATTAGGAAGAATGAACAACGACCTTAAGCGTGCAAATGAAATGAGTAATAACATTCTCAAAATAACTTCACACGACTTAAAAAATCCACTTTCAACCATTCTTGGTTTTTCTGAAATACTCCAGGAAAGAGAAGACCCTGATCCGGAATTAGGATTAATCTTCAAACATATCAGCATCTCCGCGCATCGAATGTTTAAGATAATTACTGAGCTTCTCGATTCGTATATGCTCGAAGGCAATAATATTGTAATGAGATTAGAGCGCGTAGATATTGTAGAAATTCTCAAGAGTATCGAGGAACTCTATAGAAATCAAGTTGAGTCCAAGCATCAGAAATTAACCTTAGTTGTTAGTGATGAAGTTTTTGGAATGGTTGACCGTCGCTGGTTCCCCGAAGTATTAGATAACTTGATTAGTAATGCGATAAAATACTCACCCAAGCATAGCGAAATTCAAGTCTCTTTGATTGAAAATGAAAGCACCATTGAAATAAAGGTTAAAGATTCAGGTCCCGGTTTCTCAGAAGAAGACATAGTCAATATGTATCAAAAATTTAAGCGTCTTAGTGCACGGCCAACGGGCGGAGAATCTTCAATGGGACTCGGTTTGGCAATAGCCAAAGAGATTGTACATCTACACCACGGCACTATCAATCTTGAAACAAACACCGGTAGCGGCAGCACATTTACTGTAACAATTCCAAAATAATTGCCTTCTCTCCTAATTACTCTAATTTTAGTATATTTGCTCAATTAAAGTATTAAAACAAATGATTTCTGTCGCTACTAAAAAATCCATTATTAAGGTTCTTGTGAATAATTTCGAGTTATCGAAAATTATTCTCTTTGGTTCGCAAGCCAATGGGACTGCGCGAAAAGATAGCGATGTGGATTTATTAGTTATTTCAGATTCAACCAGCGACACCTTATCCTCAATGACTGCAATGCGAAAAACACTATTGGAATTAGATTTTGCTTTCGATGTAATTGTAATGAATTCAAAGCAGTACAAAAGGGATCTAAAATATCCCGGAACCGTTGCACGCTACGCCACTTTAGAAGGGCAACTACTCTATGAACAATAGCGAGTTGAAGAGGCAGGTTCTTAAATGGACCCATTTGGCTGAAGAAGATTTTCGACTAGCAGAACACGCGTTTACCATGAAATCAAATATTCCTTATAGACTAATTGGCTATCACGCTCAGCAATGTGCTGAAAAATATTTAAAGGGTTATTTGGTTAGCAAACTCATTGACTTCCCATATTCGCACAGTATAGAGGTTCTAATAAAATTATGTCCACCTGAAAGCGGTTTGCACAGTTTAATAGAAGAATCCGCAGAACTCACGAATTATGCTATAGCTCGAAGGTATCCAGGGGATTATGGTAAAATTGCAAAAAAAGATGCAATAATTGCTGTGGAAAGTGCATCTAATATTAGGGATAGAGTAAGAACACTATTACTCCAAGAGAATATATTGTAACTTATTACAAATAGTGTGCTCACTTTAAAATAAAAAGGTCTCCACGAATGGAGACCGGGTTTTGTTTTTGTGAGCGCGGGTGGGCTCGAACCACCGACCCTCTGCTTAAAAGGCAGATGCTCTACCGCTGAGCTACGCGCCCAACTGCTAATTCTAAAGAATTAGCTTACAAAGTTAAAAAAATTCTGAATTATATCCAACAAGTCACTCTTTTTTTTTAACTTGCGAACGGAGATTCATATCTTTTTATAATCATAGAAATTCCAATGTAATCAAAATAGTTTTTCAATTCAAAAATGCTTCTGTTTAAGAAGCGGGGTGACTATGCTTAGTCAATTCTTACTACCAGAGATTCAAGATCTCATAAACAACCGCGACCTCAGTTCGATCCGTGAGGTGCTCTCTGAGTGGAGTCCGGCAGATATTGCAGAGCTCATTGAGCTTTTCCCTCCCCAAGAACAAGCTATTTTGTTCCGTATTTTACCCAAAGACTTAGAAACCGATACATTCGAGTATCTCTCCGTTGACGATCAAATTACCCTTATAAAAGCTATGGGCAATGAGGAAGTTGGCGCAATACTCAACGATATGTCGCCCGATGATCGTACAGCACTGCTCGAAGAGGTTCCGGCATCTATCGCAAAACAAATGTTGATGCTCCTCTCGCACGATGAACGTGCTGTGGCTAAAAAATTGCTTGGCTACCCCGAGTACTCGGTTGGACGTCTGATGACTCCCGACTACATCTCCGTGGAAGGCGACTGGACTGTTAAAGAGGTGCTCGACCATATCCGCGAAGAGGGTAAAGATTCTGAAACCATCAATATCATTTATGTTACCAACAATAAAGGGCAATTGATTGATGATATTCGCATCCGTGAGTTTTTATTTGCTCCTTACGATGCAAAAGTCTCAGACCTTACCGATGGCAATTACGTTCAACTTTATGTAAACGATGAGCAGGAAAAAGCGGTTGAACTCTTTAAAAAATACGATAGAATTGCTCTACCCGTAACCGATCAATCAGGCATATTGATTGGAATTGTTACCGTGGATGACGTGTTCGACGTTGCAGAAGAAGAAGCTACCGAAGACATCCAAAAACTCGGTGCGGTTGAAGCGTTAGACCAACCCTATAACGAAATCCCATTTTTCGAGATGATTAAAAAACGTGCCGGGTGGTTAAGCGTGCTTTTTATTGGTGAAACCATGACCTCAAGCGCTATGTCGTATTTTGAGCACGAATTACAAAAGGCATTAATTCTCATCATTTTTATTCCCCTTATTATTTCCTCAGGTGGTAACTCAGGTTCCCAAACTGCCACACTTGTTATTCGCGCACTTTCTTTAGGTGAAATAACCTTAAAAGATTGGTGGTTTGTTATAAAGCGAGAAGTATTCTCGGGACTAACCTTAGGTGTAATTCTTGCCGGTTTTGGTTTTGCTAAAATTGCTATTATGCAAGGAATTACCAATGCTTACGGTCAGTTCTGGTATCTTATTGCATTTACCGTTATGGGTGCGTTAGTTTGCATTGTTCTTTGGGGAACACTTATGGGCTCAATTTTCCCGTTGCTACTGAAACGGTTGGGCTTTGACCCTGCAACATCCTCAGCACCTTTTGTGGCAACTATGGTGGATGTTACGGGAATTATTATTTATTTTACCATTGCAACTCTCTTTTTGAGAGGAACACTTTTATAAGGTATTTATGGCCGTACTTATTAGTTTAAAAACTTTTACCGACAAACGCGGGAATCTTACTGTTATCGAAAAGTCTATTCCTTTCGATATAAAACGCATCTTTTACATCTACGGCGTAGATGATTCTCGTCGCGGTGGGCATAGGCACCATGCAACCGTTCAAG
>CALKUG010000021.1 GCA_937996765.1 uncultured Ignavibacteria bacterium | reverse complement strand
ATTGGGTAGAAAAATCGCTTGCTTTGCTAAACTCGTCTCAAAAAAAAAAGGCTAACCTAAAAGATTCTCCTTTGGTTTCCATTTTTATGCCCGTTTATAATAGGGAAAAATATCTTGCCGAAACACTTGATTCACTGCTTTCACAGACTTTTCAAAACTTTGAGCTCGTTGTAGTTGATGATGGCTCAATTGATAATACAGTTTCCTTAATAGAAAGCTATCGCTCAAAATTCAAAAATATAAAGCTATTTAAACAGAAACATAAAGGGGAGGTGGCCGCTCGTAATCTGGCTCTTGAAAATATTGATCCTAACTCTAAATACCTCATGAATCATGATAGCGATGACATTTCTCTGCCGAATAAACTCGAAAAATTAGTTGAATTTCTTGAGACTCATCCCAATATTGATATTGTGGGATGTGATGCTGATTATTTTAATGATGCAGGTGACTTTCTTGGGAAACCCTCTCTTTTTCATGACGATTCGAAAATAAGAACCACATTCCACAATAGAAATTCTTTTATTAACAGTGCTACTCTATTTAGGAAAAGTGTGTACGATACTCTCGGGGGTTATAGTGAAGAATTTCGTTCTGTTGATGATTACTATTTTTTCTCTCGAGCACTTAGACAAGGGTTTAGGGGAGGGAACATCCCGGAATCTCTACACAAAATAAGGTTGCACGATAATAGTATTGGTGCCGTTAAGGCGGAGTTGCAAGAGTACTTGGCTGAAAAGATTCGAGCTGAATATGAAGACTACTTGAAAACCAAAGTAGAGTCAACAAAAAAAATATCCATTCTCCACGGCGTAGAGTTTTATTTCCCGAGTGTTGGCGGGGCGCAGAAAGTAGTACAGGATATCTCGGAGTATTTGGTTCAACAGGGGCATAGCGTAACAGTAGCAACAACAAAAATACCTGAACGAATGAAATATTCACACAACGGTGTTTCAATTGTTGAGTTTGATTGCGCTGGTAGATTGGCCACAGGCTACACAGGTGGCGACAGAGAATCGTACAAGAAATTCCTTCTTAATAGTTCTTTTGATGTTTATATGTTCTATGCCGCACAGCAGTGGACTACTGATATTGCACTTGAGGTTGTCTCAGAATTAAAAAAACGTGCAGTTGTGGTTGTAGCTCCTTGCGGATACTCTGCTTTAATTGATGAAAGAACGCTAAGATTTAAAGAGTTTGCAGATTATTATCAAAAATTTCTTCCTGTATTATTGCCTGAATTTGATGCCTGCGTTTATCACTCGAGGATTTATAAGGATTACAAATACGCAAAGTCACTCGACCTTATTAACTCGTTTGTAATTCCCAATGGAATAAGCAAGAATGAGTTTATTGCTCATAGGCAATCTAAATTCAAAGAAAAATATGGAATTTCAACTGATCACTTTTGTGTTTGTGTTGGCAACTATATTCCTGAAAAAGAACAAGATTTTTTAATTCAAAAAATTAAAGAGTATAACGACGATGGAGTATCATTTGTTTTTATAGGGAAGGACTATGGTACTTTAGCTTCTCTTAAAACATTGGCGCAAGAAAAATCAAATATTAAATTTTTGGTTCATGATGAAAAATTCGTTACCCGCGATGATGTTGTTTCAGCATATCAAGAAGCCACACTTTTCATTTTTGCATCAAAGGTAGAAGTGTTCCCCCTTGTAATACTCGAAGCTATGGCGGCGGGGCTGCCATACTTGAGCTTAGATTGTGGCAATATTAAGGAACTCTCGGGAGGTGTAGTAACCACTGAACAAGAGTTTCTTAAAGAATTAAAAAACTTATTAGGCAGTGAAGAATTACGTGAAAAGCTCTCACAAGAAGGGAAACAGCTTTTTCTAAAACGCTATATACTTGAGAATGTTGTAGCTCAATGGGAAAAACTTTACTACTATCTTCACACACAAAAAGGTTTTAATAAACTCGACTCTGAGTCGGTTAATAGACAATTAACAACACTCTCAGATAAACGTACATCGGTCATAATTTTTAGTAAGGACCGCTCTCTTCAATTAGACGCTACCCTTTCTTCATATTACATAAATGTTCAAGACCCTGATAGTGGTGAAGTATTTGTAATCTATAAAAGTACTACTGTACAATATGCTCAACAATACGATCAACTTAAAAAACAATATTTAAGAGTTGATTTTATTGAAGAGAAATCTTTCGGCACTCAACTTGAGGAGTTAATAAAGAAAAATAAATATGTTCTTTTTGTAGTTGATGACAATATCTTTATTGATTCGTTTTATCTGGATGAATGTGTATCAGCGCTTGAATCCAAAAAAGATAGTTTAGGGGTTTCGTTACGACTTGGGCAAAACACCTATTACTGCTATCCGCTAAATAAGGTTAGTAGAATTCCGCAGTTTGAATCATATTCAAAAAATCTTAGAGCGTTCGATTGGACAAAAGCTGAATACGATTTTGCATATCCGCTTGAAGTTTCTTCTTCTGTTTATCGCAGCGGATTAATTCTTAATTTGTTGGCAGGTGAGGAGTATTCTAATCCCAATGTTCTTGAGGGTATTCTTGCGCGCAAAGCTCATCAATGTGCTTCGGAATTTCCGCAGTTATTTACTTATCAAAAGTCGGTTGCATTCTGTAACCCTGTGAATAAAGTTCAGGATGTTAATTGTAACAGAGCCGGAGATGACGTTTATTACTCATCAAAAGAACTTGCTGATGTTTTTGATAGCGGAAAGCGAATCAATACGCTGCTGTACAAAGGATTTGTTCCTAACGGCTGTCATCATGAGGTTGAGTATTTATTTGAGGAACCCAATTCGCAAAGTGAGCAAGGTGCTGCCCCAAAATTCAGTTTAATAATGGCAAACTACAATACTGCAGCTTATGTGGGATATGCTATTGAATCAGTGGTTAGTCAAACATTTTCTGACTGGGAACTTATAATAATTGACGATGGAAGCACTGATAATTCCTTAGAAGTAATTCAGCATTATTTGTCAGATAGCAGAATAAAATTAGTTAAACACGAAAAAAACAAGGGTTACATATCTGCTTTAATAACAGGCATAGAGAATATATCATCTCCCTATTTTGGAACTATTGATAGCGACGATGCTCTATCCCCAAATGCAGTTGCTGTTATGTACAATGCTCATGTTAATAATCCTAAGGCGGGTTATATTTATTCCCAATTCTATTATTGCGGAAAAGAGTTGAATCCGTATAAGTTGGGTTACTGTGGAACCATTCCGAGTGGTAAAACTAATCTCGAAGCTGATTTGGCAAGCCATTTCAGAACTATAAAGCTTGAATACTATAAAAAAACTCCCGGTTATCAATTGGATATTCTTCATGCTGAGGATAAAGATATCTCCTACAAAATGGAAGAGGTTTCTGAACTGTTGTTTGTAAATATACCTCTCTATTTTTACAGAGAATTACCAACTTCTGTTTCAAGAATTAAGCCAAATGTGCGGGTTGGATTAAATTCAATGAATCTGGCTAAGTGTAATGCCATAAAACGCCGAGCAGAACAGTACCTTTACAAATATTCAAATCAGTTAGACAAAGATCAACTGCCAATACACGACAACAGGATTATTGGCTCGGATTATTTTTCTATTATCATCATATTAGATCAGAAGTACGAAGATCCAACAGATTTCTTCCGTACACTTATTGGTAGTTTCAAAAGAAGCTACGAAATAATAGTGATTGATTTAGCATCTAACAATGATGTGCTGCCTCTACTTTTGGAATTAAAAATTCTTTATATCAGGGTTCCGCTTACTATTAGTGTGTTAGATGCTTTTCATATCGGACTCTCCAAAGCTAAGGGAGTAGCTGTGGTGTCAATTAAACCCAAAGTTATTCTTTCAACAGTTGACACAGCGGCTCTATACGATGCTTTCGAATACAATACATTAAATGTTTCTGTAATTGTTGATTCAGAAGCTATTATTGTAGCAGCACCAACCCAATTAATAAAAAATTGCTCTATCCCTAATTTAGCCCAAGTTGAACTCAATAGATTGCTCATTGAATCTTTTTCGAAGAAGTATGGAGTAGAGGCAAGCATTGGTAATATTGCATTTACGGGAAAACATGATGACGAGGAATTTGGTATTGAGTCACAGCTTCCAATGAATCAAAAGCCAACCTCATATATTAGTGTTTGTGTGGCAAACTATAATTACGGAAAGTTCCTCCCTGAGTTGTTTGATTCGCTTTTAGCGCAAGAAAACAAAAAATTTGAAGTGGTTGTAGTTGATAATGGCTCAACCGACAGATCGGCAGAGGTTATATCAAATTATAGATCTCGACTTGAGATAAATTTTATAAAAGCTGATTTGCAAAATGCGCCCGCTACCTACAATAAAGCTTTTTTAGAAGCAAAAGGTAATTATCTGTTAATTGTTTCAGCTGATGATGCGCTTGCACCTCAGACAATTAAGCGGTATTACGAGCTGATTGAAAAACAGCCTGAGATAGATTGTTTTTATTGTAACGTTCGGCAAGTTGGTTTAGAGGTTAAGGATGTTATGTATGATGATTACTATTCTAAGCATGCTGAACTTTTAAGTAAACTTACTGAACAACAACCCTTCAGTGTGTATGGGGCAGTTATTAAACGCTCGATGGTATTGGTGAACGGTTCATTTTCTGAGAATCTGACAAAACGATTTGATTACGAGTTTATTAAAAAATTTGCAGTGCTGAAAAAATATACCATTAAACATGTCTCAGAGATTCTTTATCTAAAGAGAATGCATGGTGAATCATTAACTCAAACGAGTGAAGGAATTACAGCAAGAAATGAAGAGAGTTTAATAATAAGACAGACATTAGCTGCAGTTGGCTTGGAGGAGTTGTTTCCAAGACTTGATTGGAAGGGAGACAAAAATCAAACAGAAGTTATTGCATTATTAATTCTCAGTATCAAGTTTTTTTCATTAGGAGATGAACAAACAATAATTCTGTTCATAGATGAAATGTTATCGCGAATGGAAAGTACAAGTTTAGTGAAACTTATTGATGTAGTTGCTCAAAACAATAGTGATGAAGTTTTTAAAAGAGTCTTAAGTGCTATCAAAAACGAAGTTATCAAAAACGCGGAGTTAATACTCAATGGATAATTTTGTAAATCTGTGTGTAGTCACTTATAATCGTTTAGAATACACCAAACAGTGTATTGAAGGATTACTTCAGTTAACAAATTATCCCTATAAATTAGTAGTTATTGACAATGCAAGCAGCGACGGGACAAAAGAATATATCACCGAAATGTACGAGAGGGGCAGCATAGATAGAATTGTGTTGCTTGAGAAAAATATTGGGTTATCGAAGGCGGGAAATATTGGTTGGGCTTTGTACCCGGAAGCAGCTTATTACGTTCGGCTTGATAATGACATGATAGCTAAATCCGTAACCTGGCTCGATGATATGGTTGAGATTCTTGAATCTACAACAGGGTTGGGTATGCTGGGGTATAATGTTGAAAATACCTCTTATCCCTTGGTTGAGTATCAAGGGAAGAAAGTCCGATTAAAAGCAAACGGAAACTTGGGTGGAGGTTGTGTTTTTATACCGAAATATGTTAATGAAAAGTTGGGATATTGGACTGAGGACTATGGTTTGTACGGCGAAGAGGATGCTGATTATAGCATTAGATTACGGCTTGCAGGATATTTCTTTGCTTATATGGAAAATGAAAATGCATTTTACCATCTACCGGGTGGTAAG
>CALKUG010000020.1 GCA_937996765.1 uncultured Ignavibacteria bacterium | reverse complement strand
GTGAGACAGTTCGGTCCCTATCCTATGCGGGCGCAGGATACTTGAGAAGGGTCGTCTTTAGTACGAGAGGACCGAGATGAACGAACCTCCGGTGAGCCAATTGTAGCGCCAGCTGCATTGTTGGGTAGCCGCGTTCGGTTGTGATAAGCGCTGAAAGCATCTAAGCACGAAACACGCTTCAAGATAAGGTATCCCAGCGCAAGCTCTTAAGACCCCACGGAGATTACGTGGTTGATAGGCTGCAGATGTAAGTGTAGAAATACATTCAGTCGAGCAGTACTAATAGGTCGTGAGACTTTGCTATTATTTTATTATCTATTTGTTGTTCTTGGCTCTACTCTTTCAATATATATTTTTGTTAAAGTTTTCCCGGTGATTATAGCCGGAGGGTCACACCTCTTCCCATTCCGAACAGAGAAGTTAAGCCTCCGTACGCCGATGGTACTGCATGCGCAGGTGTGTGGGAGAGTAGGTAGTTGCCGGGTTATATTTTTTTAATCCCGATTTTTCAATCGGGATTTTTTATTTTAAACCGTTGTTCTTCCTTTTTTCTCTCCTTTTTTTGTAGTAGTTTTATTGTTTGTTTATTTACATTACTGATTGTTATGAAACTATTTCAACTTATTAAATCTAACTCCGTCCGCCTAAACCTCGATTCTAAAGATAAGTCCGATGTAATCAATGAATTGGTGGATATTCTTAAAGATGATAGCCGTGTTACTAACTTAACCAAAGTTCGATCGGCTGTACAAGATCGTGAAAAAATTACTTCAACCGGTGTGGGTAAAGGTGTTGCCGTTCCCCATGGCAAAACTGATGGTGTTAATGAAGACATTGTTGTTTTGGCTCGTACGGATGAAGGTATTGATTTTGACTCACACGATGCTCAACCCGTATTTCTGTTCTTTTTACTAATCGGTAAAATGGACTCTGCTATTCGTCATCTCAAATTATTAAGCAGAATAGCTAAAATGATGGATAATCCTGCGAGAGTTGAGGCAATTAAATCTGCTAAATCCGCAGAAGAAATTATTTCACTTATCGAAGATTTTGAAAAAGACTTAGACGAGATAGCATAGATTTTATGATTAAATCTGTTTATGGCACAAAGGATGTTTTACCCGGTGAAATACAGCATTGGAGTTTTATAGAGCATTCGGTACGCCAAATTTTTACCGCTTTTAATTATTCCGAAATTCGCACCCCCATTTTTGAAGAAACAGCTTTATTTGCCCGAGGTATTGGAGAAAATACTGATATTGTAGGGAAAGAGATGTACACCTTTCATGATAGGGGCGATCTTTCGATTACTCTCAAGCCCGAGATGACAGCCTCTGTTATGCGTTCGGTTATCGAACATAGCGTATTGGCAGCGCACCCCTTGGCAAAATTGTTCTATATCTCCCCAATGTTTAGACAGGAACGCCCTCAAGCAGGTCGTTTGCGTCAGTTTCACCAGTTTGGCGCTGAAGCATTAGGCAATAGTTCGCCTATTCTTGATTCTGAAATGATTGTAATGGCATACAGAATTCTAAAAAGGTTAGGTGTGCAAAACCTATCATTAAAGATAAACTCATTAGGAACTCCCGAAGAACGTATTGTTTATAAAGAAGTTCTTAAAGATTTTCTCAGCGATAAAGTACAAACTCTCTCTGAAGAAAGTAAAAAGCGTTATACCACCAATATTCTACGCATATTCGACAGTAAAGACAAAAGCGACCAAGAGATAATGCGAAATGCACCAATTCTCGCTAGTTACTTTACTGACGAAACAAAACAGAAATTTGAAATCGTTCAAAGCATTCTTCAAAAAGAAGAAATACCCTTTGAGATAGATAATGCGTTAGTACGAGGTTTGGATTATTATACTCACACAACTTTCGAAATTGTTAGTGGTAGTGTTGGTTCGCAAAGTGCACTTTGTGGCGGAGGGCGATATGATGGCCTTGCAGAACAGCTTGGTAGTAAACCCATACCAGGAGTCGGTTTCGCTGCCGGAATAGAAAGAATAATTCTTGCTTTACAAAATGAAAACTCATTACCCGCACCGCAAGATAGAATTATGGTTTATTTGGTTCAAGTAAGTAAAAGTAACGAAATATCAGAATTAACAACTCAGCTTGCTAATAAATTACGTGTTCAAGGTGTTCCTACAGAATTTGATTACTCAGAGCGAAGTGTGAAGGCACAAATGAGAGAGGCAAATAAACTCAATGCCAGTAATGTTTTGTTTATTGGAGGCGACGAATTTTTGCGCAATTGTGCAACACTAAAAAATATGAGCGACGGAACTCAAGTAGAGATTCCGCTTGAAAACATAGTATCGTATGTATTGGAAAATTTTGGAGGTAAAAATGCCGCTTCGTAAACAAGAAGAGTTGCCAAAACTTCCTAAAACCAGAAAAAAGACGATAGACAAAGTCAAAAGTGCTACTCCTACCCTAAAAAAAGACGAGGTTGAGTATCATTTGTCAGTTTTTTACAAATACGATAGTATTCTCAGAAAACAGTTTTACGTTCTTTCTATTAAAACCATAAAAGAATTTAGCAGTTTAGCTTACGAAATATCAGTTGATGTTCGCAAAGAAAAAGATGTTATAGACATTAGTCTATTAGGTCTGAATACTAAACAATCATACTTTGTGCAACCCTCCCCGGCCATCACAGATTTATACTTCGAGGACCTTTTTGGCAAGTTTACAATAAATATTATTAAACAGGATGGCTCGATAAATAGTGGTTTGTACGAGTTTAATGTTTACAAAAAGGAAGTAACTCTTCTTGAAGAGTTTATGCCGGTTAAGAAAAACAATCGGAAATTTTGTACTTTTGGACTGACCCCTGAATTAAACACCTTTAAAGAATAATTTTATGATACCCGAGCTTTTTTCAATTGGCCCATTTACCGTTTATAGTTACGGTTTAATGTTGGGTATTGCTTTTATTGTAGCAGGCTATATTCTTAATATAGAATATGCTCGTAGAGGCCTTGGCGAGAACTTAGCAACCGAAATTACAGTAATTTCCATTTTTTTTGGTGTGGTAGGTTCTAAACTCTTTCATCTATTCAGCTACTGGGATGAGTTCTTAGCTGATCCAGGCGGCATGATTTTTAATCCGGGCGGACTTGTTTTCCACGGTGGCTTAATTTTAACGGTTATAGTTATTTATCTGTATGTCCAAAAAAAGAAAATTTCTTTTTGGTACTTGACTGACGCAACAGCCCCTTCATTAGCAATTGCTTATGGTATTGGACGAATAGGTTGCCATTTAAGCGGTGATGGTGATTACGGAATACCAACGGACCTGCCTTGGGGAACCAACTACGAAAACGGCATAGTAAAGCCATCGCATATGTTTATGAATAGTGATATTGCTAAAAGTTTCCCCGGCGGTATTGTTCCTGATAATACTCCATTACATCCCACCCCGATTTATGAATTTCTTGGAGCTTTGGCTCTTTTCTATTTGTTGTGGCATTTGCGAAAAAAGAATCTCATAGATGGCCAGTTGTTTATGTTGTATTTGGTACTCGCAGGGTTTTCACGGTTTTTGGTTGAGTTTATACGATTGAATCCTTCGTTAGCGTTTGGATTAACCGAAGCACAATTAGTTGCTTTGGGTATGGTGGTTGCCGGAATAGCCGGATGGATTTACTTTTCAAAGCGATCGCCTGAACAAAATTTCAAAGTAACCCCGGTTCATCAAAAAAAGAAGAAGAATTAAAGTGTCGCTAATAGTAGGCAGAAAATCGGTGTTAGAAGCACTTCTTGCAGAAAAAAAACTTCAAAAAGTTTATTTGCAATTTGGGCAAAGGGGAAAAGTTATAGATGAGATTAAAACGCTTGCTAAAAAGCAAGGAGTTTTAGTACAAGAAGTCCCCAACGAAAAATTTAGAAAACTAACTTCCGTTGAAAATGCGCAAGGTATTGCAGCCCTCGAGTCATCGGACAGTATGATAGAACCACAAAAATTACTTGCTTACTCCAAAGCACATTCTCAATTACTTATAGCCCTTGATATGGTGCAAGACACACAAAATGTTGGTGCTATTATCAGAACAGTTGCTTGTGCCGGTGCAGATGGTGTAGTAGTAACAAAACATAACTCAGCTCCTATTAACGATACAGTTTCAAAAATTTCTGCCGGCGGGTTGCAGGCAATTAAAGTGAGTCAGGTGGTTAACCTTGCTCAGTTTATAGAAACTGCAAAAAAAGAGGGCTTTTTTGTTATTGGTTCAGAGTTAAATCCCAAAGCTAAGCCATATACAAAGGCGGATTATATAGGACCAATTCTATTGGTAGTTGGTAACGAAGAAGCAGGGATTAGGCAATTAACTTCAAAAAATTGTGATGAATTAGTTTACATACCGATGCCGGGTAAATTACAATCCCTCAATGTATCGGTTGCCACAGGTATTTTGCTTTATGAAGCACTAAAACAACGACATAAACAATAAGTTATAAGACAAAAGGAAAAAGGTATGGCAGGGTACGTTATAAAGTCGGCTATTCGCACTGAAAACATTAAATACGCGGTTCGCGATATTGTAGTTTTAGCACAAGAAACAGCTAAAACGGGTAAAGAGATGTTGTACTTAAACATCGGTGACCCCAATTTATTTGATTTTGCACCTCCGAAGCATATTGTTGAAGAGACATATAAAGCTATGCTCAACAATAAAAATGGTTATGCACCTTCAAGCGGTACTGCCGATGCAGTTAAAGCAATAGAAAAAGAAGCAGAACGAAAAGGCATTAAAAATGTTCACGATATTTTTGTTACCACCGGAGCTTCAGAAGCAATTGAAGTTTGTTTAACCGCATTGGTTAACGAAGGAGAAAATGTTTTAACTCCTACTCCGGGTTATCCACTTTATACTGCCGTACAAAGCAAATTGGCTGCGTATGAAAATCCTTACTACCTCGATGAAGAAAACGGATGGCAACCGGATGTTGAAGATATCAAAAGCAAAATAAACGATAAGACTCGTGCTATCATCATCATCAACCCCAATAACCCAACCGGTTCTTTGTGTAATGTGGAAACCTTAAAAAAGATAGTTGACATTGCACTCGAACATAATTTGGTGATTTTTGCTGATGAGATTTATGATAAGTTGCTTTTTGATGGCAAAGAGCATATTTCGATTGCTTCTCTTAACCCTGATGTAGCTTGTATCACCTTTGGTGGTATGTCAAAAAACTATTTTGTACCCGGTTTCAGAATAGGCTGGGGAATAGTAAGTGGCAAAAAGGAAATGTTAAAAGATTATCTCGAAGCAATAAACAGAATATTGCGCGCCCGTCTTTCTGCAAATCACCCCGAGCAATATGCAATTTCTTCCGCATTGGGTCCAGACCAATCTCATCTTGTTGAAGCTATGGCAAAATTAACGGTTAGAAGAGATATAACAGTTGATATGCTTAATGCAATACCCGGAATATCTTGTGTTAAACCAGAGGGAGCATTTTACGCATTCCCAAAATTAGATATGGAATTTGATGACTGGGGTTTTGTGCTCGAGCTTATCAAAGAAACCGGCGTTGTTGTTGTACCCGGAAGCGGATTTGGACAAAAACCCGGCACAAGACATTTTAGAGTAGTGTTCCTGCCTAACGACCAAATTCTCACAAAGGCATACACAAGCATCGGCGAGTTTTACGCAAAGTTTTTACAAGCCAAAAGTTAATAAATCTTTTTACGAAACAAGTAATCTGAGTTAGCGAAGAAGGTCGCCTGAATTTTAGGCGACCTTCTTTAATTTAAAGACAAACAACAGCTGGCTTAAAGGTGTTAATTGTTGAATAAGAGGCGTAGTTTGTCTATATTTGGAGTTCAACAATCCTGATAAATTGGTGCATCCTACAGATTATACAATAACTACTTTTAATAACGGAATAACTTTAGTTTCAGAGCAATTACCACACGTACAATCGTTCTCGATTGGAATGTGGTTTTCAACCGGCAGTCGGGATGAAACCAAGGCCAACAACGGTATATCTCATTTTATTGAGCATATGTTGTTTAAGGGTACAACCAAACGCAGTGCCCGCAGAATAAGCGAAGAAACAGAATCCTTAGGCGGATACATAAACGCATTCACCACCAAGGAACATACCTGTTTTTATGGCAGAGGATTACAACAACACATCGGGAAAACTTTTGAAGTTCTTTCGGATATGATTCTTAACCCCGCATTCCGGCAAAAAGATATCAATAATGAACAACGAATAATTATTGATGAGTTGAATGATATCTTAGACACTCCCGAAGAAATGATTTTTGAAGAGTTTGAAGAAAAGCTCTTTAACTGCAAGGGTGTTGGTTTGACAATCATGGGGACGGAAAAAAGTATTCTCTCGTTTACTGAGAACCAACTGCGGGAGTACTATACTAAAACGTATCTCTCACGTCCGCTATTGATAGTGTGTTCCGGAAACATTGAACACAATCGTTTGGTGGATTTGACTGCAAAATATTTAAATGGCTATAAATCAGGCCGCAGCAAAAAAACAGCTCCTGCAACTGTTGGTGATTTTTTTAATACAGAGCTTATAAGTAAGGTAGAACAAACTTACTGCATAATTGGTAACTCTTCGGTTGGAATGACCGATATTAACAGATACCGATTGATGGTTCTCTCCGGGATATTGGGAGACGGAACGAGTAGCCGTCTTTTTCAAAATATCCGGGAAAAAATGGGAATTAGTTATCAAATACAGAGTTTTATCAACTTTTTTTCGGATATTTCAGTATTCGGAGTCTTTTTTTCGACATCCGAAGAAAATTATGCCAAAGCATTGGCAGCCACACATAAAGAAATTGAAAAATTGCTTGTAGCTCCAATAGGAAACAAGGAACTCAAGAGAGCAAAAGAGTATTTAAAAGGTAGCTTTTTACTTGGATTAGAAAGCACCAACAGTCGCATGAATCGGCTGGCGAACTCTCTACTCTATTTTGGAAGAGTGCAAGAGAGTTCCGAAATGATTCAAGAAATTGATTCAATTACCGCAGAAGAGATTCTGCAAACAGCGAAAGAATTTTTCACCGATTCACTTTCGCAAATAGTAATTAAACCACGCAAACAAACAGAAAGCGTCGCGTAAGGATAGAGAAAACGTATGGGTAAGTTAACAATTGACGGAAGAGAAGTTGAATTTAGACAAGGCCAAACAATTATTGAGGCGGCAACAGACTCAGGGATAGATATCCCTCATTTTTGTTGGCACCCCTCTCTAAGTGTTTCGGGTAATTGCCGAGTTTGTTTGGTGGAAATCGAAAAAATGCCAAAGCTCGCAATTGCTTGTGCAACCGTTGCCGCAGAGGGAATGGTGGTTCATACAAAGTCCGATAAAGCTTTATCTGCACGCAATGCGGTAATGGAATTTATTCTTATTAATCACCCCTTGGATTGCCCGATTTGCGATGAAGCAGGCGAGTGCAAATTACAAGATTACGCGTATAACCATAGTACCGGCGAAGGACGCTTTACCGAAGAAAAGCAGCACAAAGATAAACGTGTTGAGCTTGGACCCTATGTGATGTTTGATGCCGAGCGTTGTATATCATGCTCGCGCTGCATACGCTTTTGTGATGAAGTTGCTCAAGAAACAGAACTCACCTTTGTAAAACGCGGTGATAGAGTAACCATAACAACTTTCCCCGGCAAGCAACTTGATAACCCCTATTCGTTAAACGTTACTGATATTTGTCCCGTTGGCGCATTAACCAATCGTGATTTCAGGTTTAAATCCCGCGTATGGGATATGTCATCCACCCAATCAGTTTGTTCGGGTTGCTCACGTGGATGTAACATAGATATTTGGGTTCGTAAAAATGAAATACTCAGATTGACCCCACGCCATAATGAGCAAGTAAACAGTTACTGGATGTGCGATCATGGAAGATTGGACACCTTTAAGGAAGTGAATTCTGAAAGCCGTATTATTGCTCCGATGTTAAGAAGAGACGGCACTTTAATGCAGGCAAATTGGTCGGAAGCTGTTGCCCATATTACCTCTGAATTCAAAGCATTCAGCAGTGATGAAATTGGCGTAATTGGCTCTGCGCATGCTACCCTTGAGGATAACTATTTACTCGCAAAGTTTGCCAAAGAAATATTAAAAACTAAAAATGTGGCAATGCCCTCGCACATCAAACATGGCACAGCAGATAAAATTCTTATTACCGAAGATAAATCTCCCAACGCTTTAGGTGCAAAACTGATGGGTATAACATCCGAAAATTTTGCGGTAATTATGCACGCTATCGAAACAGGTAAAATAAAAGCATTGTATGTAATGGAAGAGGACCTTGTAGCACTCGACCATAAGTTCGAAGCAATACTTGCGAAGCTCGATTTTCTTGTTGTTCATTCGGTTGTTAAAAACGCAACTACAGCGTTAGCAAATGTGGTGCTCCCTGCTGCTTCGTATGCCGAGAAAAACGGAACATGGGTGAATATAAACGGAATGGCACAAAGAATTAGACCTGCGGTTGCAACCCAGGAGCTTGATAGAAGTTTGGATGGTATGTCGTTAAGCCGTTTAGATAAATTTGGAACCAACTTCGACCGTTGGGGACAGGTGAACAAAATTGATGCACGCCCTTCGTGGAGTTTTATAACAATGTTATTTAATTCGTTTGGGCACAAATTAAAATTCAAAATGGCCGAGGAAGTTTTTCACGATGTTGCGAAACACGTAAAAGAATTTCATGGGCTCGATTATGATGTTATGGGAAATCAAGGAGCAAAGATTTCCTTAGTTGCAGAGAAGGTATAAGGTAATTTTTATGGAGATGTGGTTCGCATTTGTGGTAGCACTGTTAAAAGTAATTATCATAGCACATGTTGTGTTGATAACAGTTTCCTACCTCGTGTATTTTGAACGCAAAATAAGTGCTTGGGCACAAAACCGAATTGGACCTAACCGCGTTGGTCCGGCAGGTTTATTGCAGCCCTTTGCGGATGTATTAAAGTTGTTGCTTAAAGAAGATATTGTACCAACAAACGCCAATAAAAAAATTCACACTTTAGCACCCATTTTAGCATTGTTTGTTGCTATGGGTACTTTTGCAGTTATACCCATTGGCCCCTCGATTACGTTGTTTGGAATAGTGAATCCGTTTGTAGTTGCCGATGTGAACATTGGCATTTTATATGTTTTAGCACTTACCTCAATTGGTGTTTATGCTATTACATTTGCAGGATGGTCATCGGGGTCTAAGTACTCGCTTATAGGCGGAGTGCGCTCCTCGGCACAAATGATATCGTACGAAATTTCGATGGGATTTTCCATTGCCGGCGTGTTATTATTTGCCGGTTCTTTAAGCCCGCAAATGATTGTTGAATCGCAGAGTGGTTTAATGTGGAATGCTTTATTGCAACCCATAGGTTTTATAACCTTTGTAGTTGCTGCTTTTGCAGAAACAAACAGATTACCTTTCGATTTACCGGAAGCGGAGCCGGAACTTGTTGGTGGTTTCCATACCGAATACTCAAGTATGAAGTTTGCGGGTTTCTTTCTTGCTGAATATGCAAATATGATTATTGCCTCAAGCTTAATAGTAACCCTTTATTTAGGTGGGTGGCAAGTACCATTTTTAGAAAAATTGGGACTTTCTGAAGGAGTAAATGCAGCAATTCAAGTTGGCTCGTTTTTCGTAAAGATGGGTGTTTTGCTCTTTTTCTTTATTTGGGTTCGTTGGAGTTTACCACGATTCAGATATGATCAGTTGATGGATTTAGGATGGAAAGTTATGTTCCCACTTTCGTTGTTAAACGTAGTATGGGCCGCAGTATTAGCAATGTGGATTAAGTAAGAGGATTCGAATGGCTGAGAAAAAAAGATTAAAGGATTTAACACTTTGGGAAAAAATGTATGTACCCGAGGTGGTAAAAGGATTAAAATCCACCATGAAGCAAATGTTTCAACCACGCTTTACAATGGAGTACCCGGAAGTTAAATTTGAACCGGTTGGTTCTTACCGTGGCAGACCTGTACTTGTTATGGAAGCCGGCGGCGAGGAGCGTTGTGTTGCGTGTGGATTGTGTTCACGCGTTTGCCCGGCATTAGCAATTGAAGTACAAGCCGGCGAGACAGATAGAGAAAAAGAACGCTACCCCGAGAAATTTGAAATCAATATGTTGCGTTGTATTTTCTGTGGCTTGTGTGAAGAAGTATGCCCCGAAGAAGCAATTGTAATGAGCAAAGACTACGAACTTACCTTCTCAAACCGCGAAGACGCCATTTATGGTAAAGATAAACTCTTGAAGCCCATTACTGAGCTTCAAGATAGAATAGACTTTTTAAGAAGTAATAAATAACAGTATTTAGACAATAATAGTCGCTTGAAAGAGCAAGCGGCGGGGATTGGGTATGCTTTCAAAAGTTTACGCCGGGGTTACTATAGGCATTGATGCTCTGCTTGTAGAAGTGGAGACCAGTGCAGAAAAGGGAATACCAAATTTTACATTAGTTGGACTCCCTGATAACGCAGTAAAAGAAAGCCGCGAACGTGTTCATGCAGCGGTTCTCAATTCGGGCTTTGACTTAGCCCTTCGAAAAATTACCATCAACTTAGCTCCTGCAGACCTCAAAAAAGAGGGAAGTGCCTTTGACCTACCCATCGCCGTCGGAATTTTGGCCGCCTCGGAAACAGTCTCTCAAAATTTACTTTCAGATACCCTCATTATGGGTGAGCTTTCGCTCGATGGCTCATTACGTCCGCTGAAAGGCGCATTGCCTTTAAGTATTGAGGCAAAAAACCGTGGATTAAAACGCATTATATTCCCAACACTCTCCGCTCAAGAGGCGGCCGTTGTAGAGGGTATTGAAGTTTTTGGGTTTGATACATTGCAACAGGTAATCGAATTTCTTAATGGAGGGGCTTCTGAAGCTATAATTGTGGATACCGCCTCGTTGTTCGATAAATTAAACGACTATCCTTATGATTTCAGCGATGTAAAAGGCCAAGAAAACGTAAAACGCGCTCTTGAAGTAGCTGCTGCCGGAGGGCATAACATTCTGATGATAGGGCCTCCCGGGTCGGGTAAAACAATGCTTTCCAAACGCATACCCTCAATTTTACCCCCAATGAGCTTTGAAGAGGCCTTAGAGACTACAAAAATCCACTCTGTGGCCGGTTTATTGACGAAAGAGAAAGCTCTAATAACCGAAAGACCGTTTAGATCGCCGCATCATACCACTTCTGATGCAGCTTTGGTCGGCGGTGGCTCATACCCAAGGCCCGGTGAAGTATCACTTGCGCATCATGGTGTACTGTTTTTGGATGAGTTGCCGGAATTTAAGAAAAATGTGCTTGAAGTATTACGTCAGCCGCTTGAAGATGGTAAAGTTACAGTAAGTCGCTCTAAGCTAACGGTTGAGTATCCTGCGAATATGATGTTGGCCGCAGCTATGAATCCCTGCCCCTGTGGTTATTATACAGATCCCTCGAGGGAGTGCACCTGTAATCAGATGCAGATACAAAAGTATATGGGTAAGATTTCGGGTCCGCTTTTAGATAGAATTGATATTCACATAGAGGTTCCTGCCGTTAAGTACAAAGATCTTTCATCGGATGTTAAAGGTGAAAGTTCAAAGGCAATACGTGAAAGGGTAGTGAGAGCTCGGGAGATACAAAAACAGCGCTTTGCGAGTTATCCGCACATATACTCTAATGCAGATATGGGTTCGAAAGAAGTGCGTAGTTTTTGTAAACTCAATAACGATGGTGCGGAGCTATTAAAGATGGCAATGAGCCGACTCGGGCTTTCTGCACGTGCTTACGACCGCATACTGAAAGTTGCCCGAACTATAGCCGATTTGGAAGGCTCAAAAGAAATTGAAACATTCCACCTCAGCGAAGCAATTCAATACCGCTCATTAGACAGAGAATTGTGGAATAATTAGCAGGCTAATCATTTATCCCTTTACCGGCGATGATTTGAGGAATAGACTTCTGTATTCTGGATATTTTAGTGGCTGATTGCTTGGGGGAGGAGAAAAATAACAGATAGCCTCGCTGTCTGCCCGGGGTGAGCGATTCAAAGGCATCTTTAAGTCCCGGGATGTTCTCTAAAAAGTTTTGAAACTCTTCGGGTACATCGTACTCTGAAGTAGGTTTAAATTCTACCTTTGCCCCCAGCTTTTCTAATTCGATTGCTTCGTTAACATACTCAATAATTGTTTGTTTGAGTGGTATTATTTGCTCAACATCTTTAAACCTTATTTGACGCGCGGACTGAGTATTCTCAGATAAGTTGTGCAGAACCTTTTGCTCGTCCTTAAGTAGTACACCCTTAAAAAACATTACTGCACAATACTCCTTAAAAGGCTGAAGTATCACAATGTTTTTGCCTTCGTTAGTGTAACAAGGCAACCGCCATTTAATATCCTCTTGTACATTGCATTCAAGAATAAAAGCCCGAATAAGTGTAAATTCGTCTTTCCACTGTTTTAGTTTCTCAAAGTACAAATCCAATTTTTCGTTCAAGCAATTGCATCCTCTAATGTTGGAACAGTTGAGTTAACTTGTGTAACTGAGTCATCCAAAATTATAAAAGATGTTTCGTTTACATAACAGATGCCTCTGGCAAATTCGCTGTTCTTGTTGTACTCGCCTAAACTTTTAATTTGATCCTGTTGTACTTCTGCAATAAAGTGAACCTTATCCACAGAGAGAGCAACAGTTTCGTGCTCGAGCTCATAGACCACGGCAAACTCTTTACGGGTTGCTTTGATATTGGTAATGAGATTGTCGAACAAACGAACAAGTTGTTTTAACTCTTTATCTCTTGCTTGATTGCATAATTCGAGTGCTGTGTCGTAACCTTCGTTTTGTATGGCCTTTTTTACTCGCTCAGCATAGCGATGGATTTTGCTATGGGGAAGCTCAAACTTGTCTAACAAATCGGCAAGCACAACATTGTCGGTTTTAAACGAGTAATACCATTTCCCAAAATTGCATTTGGAGGGATCGTTTTGGAGGGTAAATTCTTTTTGCTCCATTACTGAGTTCAAAAGGGTATCCACCCAGTTTATGTGGTCTTGTTTACGAGCTTTCAGCAATTCAACTAAATCGTTGTCTTCCGATTCTACTGAGCGAAAAGAAAGACGTTGGCGAGTATCAAGCAGGGGAATAATTTGCTCGCGAAGTTTAATTAAACCTCTAATCACAGATTTTGTTCGAGGAACCTTTGTGATGGTAGGAACTGCTATAATCTCCTTTACCTTGAGAGCTTCCAAGCCAAAGTTTTGGCCGGCAACCTCAACGATAAGAAATAATCTACGCTCAGAAATCTTATTTTCGAGTTGCTCAGAAGACATTGTAAATCCTGGTTAAATTAATTTAAGTTGTAGCAAAGTAACAAAAAAGAAACAAAATTAATTCAAAAAACCAAAAATAATTAAACAAAATTTGGATAATGAAAGTGCAGTCCCTATATTCGAAGTCCATTTAAAAATGTTCTTTATGCTATTGCATTTGAGAGATACAAGCGTTACATTTCGTGTCTATCTTCTTAATAATTACCGAAAAGGTAAATAAACCCGGGCGGACGCCGAAGTTGGAGAGTCGGGGCGGACTGTAAATCCGTTGGCTTACGCCTTTGGGGGTTCGAATCCCTCGCCGCCCACAAAATTAAGAAGATACTGCGGGAGTAACTCAGTTGGTAGAGTCACAGCCTTCCAAGCTGTTGGTCGCGGGT
>CALKUG010000019.1 GCA_937996765.1 uncultured Ignavibacteria bacterium | reverse complement strand
CATTATGGGCAAATTGTTCCCTAAAGTTAATCTATCACCGTAACCGTAACCTAAACGAAGGTCATCTCTGCCTATTTGTATCGAAAGTTCCATGTCCACAATGGGGGAAGATGCATAACGAACATAACCGCGGGTATAATCGTAATTGGGAACATTTTCAATATCTTCTATAAATTTGAAATTGAACCCCAAGCGTGGGTCGAGTGTAAGGGCTACTGGTTTGTTACCCGTGGCAAGTCCTTTTTGTACTTCAAGTTGATATCCAATGGAACCTGCAATAGTGCCTCTCAATCTAAACCCAATGTCGTAAATAGCTGCATTATTATAAAAAGGCGAATTCAGCTGTCCGTAATTTAGATTACCTACTGCTTCGAAATATGCTGTTGTTTTAGAGGAATCGTGGTAATAGACATACAGGTGTTTTTGCTTATCGGTAAATACATCCATAACGTTATCAATTAGTGGCTGTGAGCCACCAAACATCTCTGTGTTTTTGGCTGCATTTTTGTGGTCATACCCAAACTCCCCAATAAACCTACGTAACCGAGTAAGCTCAATTTCGCTAAGCCGAGAAGAGTAACGATTGATTGAATCTAAAAGAGTTCCAATTTTTCCTTTTGAAAGAACTGGATCTTCTTCGCCGAACGAATCGATAACGCCCTTAACTTTCATCTCTTTAAGGAAAACGTAAATGTCGTTTTTTAGCAGTATTGTTTCAACCTGTGCCGAAAGTAACGATGTGAGGAATAATGTAAACAGTAAAAGTTGCTTCATAACTTCTATATAATTGCCAACTAAACATAGCGATTTTTGGAGATACTTCATCATAAAATCCGCGTAGTCCACCATTTTTAACTGACCGGGTAATCATTTAAGAATTATGATTCATAGAGCAGAAGTGTGACACAGTTACAGTCAAAAGGATAGACAACGTGACAAAAAGGCAGATGGTGTGGCATATATGACAATATGGCGTATAAAGTGGCAAAAGCTATAAATTGGTGTAACTTATTATAATATAATACTTTAGTGGAACAGCCCCTACTTTGGCACGTAGGTTGATTGTATTAGTGCATAAAGAACAACTATAGATTTTCGAATAAACAATTAAAAATAACTGAAAGGTAAAAACAATGTACGCTTCAACATTATTAAACGCAGTTGACACCTTGTTAAATAACGAACTCTCTCATCTGTTTAAGGATGAGCCAACAACTGAGAAAAAGTCAGTTTCTCGTATAAATGCAGGACTGGATATTTCCTCGGATGAAAATAACTTTTACTTTGAACTCGAAACACCCGGGATGGAGAAGAAGGACATAACCGTAAAGGTTGAAAAAAATGTTCTTACCGTTTCCGGTGAAAAAAAGAGAGTTGCAGAGAGCGACTCAAACAGAAAATACCATCGTGTTGAGAGAAGTTATGGTTCATTTATGAGAAAAGTATCTCTACCCGAAACTGGCGACGCTACAAAGTTGAGTGCAAAATATGAGAATGGTGTGCTCAATATTACTCTTCCAAAAAAGAGTATCCCGGAAATTTCTGAAAGAATAATTGAATTGTAATCAAATAGGTAGAAAGGAAACAACGATGACTAATATAGAAGTTAAATCGGAATCGGAAAAACAGGTGATATCGGAATCGGAATCCACTACCGCTCTTGACAGAGTGAATAAGGAAGAGGATTTCCTTAACGGACCACTCAGAATTCCTGCAGTGGATATTTTCGAAAACTCGGAATCCTACTTTTTAATTGCAGAAATGCCCGGAGTTAAAAAGGAAAATGCTCGAGTTAAAATTGAATCAGGAAGTATCCAGATTATGGGAAGGGTGGAATCAAAACCCGAAGAAAGTAAAGGCGTTTTACGTGAGATTGGATACGGAAACTATTACAGGAAGTTTCGTATATCCGAGTCAATAGACGAGACCCGCATTTCTGCTACTTTAGAAAGCGGTCGCCTTACAATTGCGTTACCAAAAACGGAAAACGCTAAACCTCGTGTAATAGAAATACAATAGTTCTGAGGTTAATAAATCAAAAAGGAGTCCCGGATATATCCAGGACTCCTTTTTACGTTTTAAGAATTACGAATGAGTTCTGTAAAGATTGTCAATTTCCGAAAGTAAGGTTTCTCTGCCGAATGGTTTTGATATATAAGCCGTAAATCCTAATGAAAGTAATGTCTTTTTATCGCCGCCCATAGCATAGCCGGTTACAGCTATCATCGGAGGTGCTGCATCGCCGAATTTTGTTAAGATTTCTTTTGCTACATCTATTCCGTTAATACCCACACCAAGATTAATATCCATGAGTACCAGATCAAAATTCTCAAAATCAACTGCTTTCAAGGCATCAATTCCATTCCTTGCATAAGTGGCGGAATGGACGTCCTTTAAAAACATTTTGAAGAGTTCGAGATTTACATCATTATCTTCAACAACCAGAATACGTTTGTTTTTAGAGAGTCTTGAACCGGCAAGAACGGGCTCAGATGATTTTTCGGAGGTTTTATTCGCTTGAATAGCTGTTGATATGGGGAGAAGTACGGTGAATTTTGAACCGGCACCTTCGGTACTTTCAAGTAAAATTCTACCATTAAGCTGTTCAATCATTTTTTTCGAAAGTGTTAGTCCAAGTCCGGTTCCTTCAAATCTGCGACTCATTCCTTCACTCTCTTGACGGAATTCTTCGAAAATCACTTCTTGAGCTTCTTTTCTTATTCCGATACCGGTGTCAATTATATCCACTGCGATATAATCTTTGTTTTTATCCGAAAGAATTTTCATAGAGATAGTAACCATGCCACTTTCAGTGAACTTAACAGCGTTATTTATTAAGTTTTCAAAGATTTCGCGCAGCATTTTGGAGGAGGAAAATGTTATAACAGATTTTTCGGGATAATGGAAAGTAAGTTGAAGCCCTTTAAATTCAGCTGAAGATCTATGCGACTCAACAATAGTAGAGAGAAGCTGTATCATATCAACTTCTTCCAGCTCAATTAAGGAAGGATTTGCATAGAGTTCTGCCAATTCAATAATAGCACTGAGTGTATTAAGTAAACGTCTTCCACTTTGATGAATGCGTTTTGCAGTATCTCGAAAATAGCTTTCTTGTAATTCTTCTTCAAGAAACTGAGAAAGACCTAAAATGCCATTTAGAGGGGTTCTTAGCTCATGACTGAGATTAGCGAGTAGTGCACTCTTAAGCTTATCTGCCTCCATGGCTTTTGCACTTTTATCTAACAATTCCTTCTCGTAACGAATACGCTGCAACGCACTTTTAAGTAACTGGCCAGTTAAGTTAATTACTTCGAGAGCAGCAAAATCACGGTAAAACAAATTCTCAGAATTCGCGAATCCTAAAACACCATAAACGTGACCACCTATGGTAAGAATTCTGTTATATAACAACTTCACACCGGATTGTTCATAACCTTCTTTTAGTTCTTTTGGTAGGAAAGCATTATCATCTGAGGATATGGAGATATTAATGCTGTTTTGGCTCATTTGATTTTTAATAATCTGGTATTTTTTTAACTCGAAAACTGGCTGTGTTTCGTAATAATTAGGAACACTGCTGTTAGCCCTATAAAAGGCGAGAAGATTACCATTTGTGTTGGCACTTTCAGAAAACTCGTAGATGTAAGCTCTGTCAGCATCTATCGAAACGCAAGCGTATTCGAGAATGGTTTCGAGGCGAATTCTGAGCGCGCTGAGCTCGGTTTCGATAATTTTTTGCGAGGATGCGTTAAAAAATTCAATTAATTGGAGTCTCTGGGTAAGTTGAAACTCACGGTCTTGTAGTAGTTCTTGAGTTTTACTTTTTTCGGCAGCTTCTTTATCTATTTCTTGCCTATAGCGGTGAAACTGCTTTCTGAAAATAAAAAAGGTGAGTAAAGCTAATAAAGCTGTTACAAAAACTACAAGTAGAATTATAATCCAGCTAAGGTTTTTAGAAATTCCTACTGTTGCCGGGGAATAACTGAAAAAGAAATTACTGAGTCGATCTTCAAAATTGGTTTCCCCCTCAACATTGTAATAATTTGCCATTCGTTTCCAACGATTAACATTATTATGCCCTAATTCCACCACCGAGGCGTCGATATATTCATCGAGCAAAATCGATTCATATTCTAATTCATTGCGAGTAATTCCTCTTTTTTGAACAGTTGGAAGTGTTAATATGTAATCAATAATTTCACTTTTGTTTTTTAATGCGTATTCCCATCCTTTGAGGGAAGCATTTTTGAATTTTTGGACTATTTCGGGATTATTAGTAGCATAGTCACCCGATGTAAAGAGCACATCACCATAAAAATCAACACCATAATCTCGTGCGGAAATTATGTTGGATTCGTAACCTAACTGTTTAAGCATACCCGGTTCAAATGTAGCATAGGCAAGAAGAACGTCTGCTCTTCCGGCTATTAAATCATACACAGTCCCGAGTGTGTCAATAAAATTAAGCCG
>CALKUG010000018.1 GCA_937996765.1 uncultured Ignavibacteria bacterium | reverse complement strand
CTAATCCTTTTAACCCAAGTACTGTAATCAGTTTTTCGTTAAAAATTGCAGGCGAAACAACCGTAAAAGTATATGATATACTTGGTAATGAAGTAACTACACTTTATAACGGTATATTACAAGCCGGAAGTCACTCATACACTTTTAATGCAAGTGCACTTTCATCAGGTGTTTATCTTCTTTCGGTGAAATCCGGTAGCTTTAACTCTTCAATTAAAATGCTTTTAACGAAGTAATTAGCTCTCATTAATTGTTTTCATAAAAAAAGGTGACCGCACTTGGTCACCTTTTTTTTTGAGAGAGCTTACCGGGTTAGTTGTAAGTGTTTAAAGTTCCTTGTCTTTTCTTTGCTTGTTCATCCCACATTTTAACGGTGGTATTCAACAAATTTGCTTTATCCTTTTTAGCTTTCTCAACATCGAAGCCAATGTATTTTTGTGCCATTTCCTTTGTGGAAATATCAGGCATTTTAATAGGATAGCTTACATTGCGTTTAACAAGAATAACAGCTAACCCTCTGCGTGCTTCTTCAGCTTTTTGTAGGCCGGTTCCAAGTATCCTCATTGATTCAACAGGTGAATGGAATCCCATCCCATTGCCTGCTGCAACCCAATCCCATCTCCATTGAGCGTGTCTGATAAGCTTGAGTACACTTTTCATCTCCTCGGGAGTTGCACCATTATCCCATGCAGTTTTTGCTTCTATATGAGCTGCGGCCAACGTTCTTTCAAGAATACGGCGAATCTGCTCCAATTTGTCTTGCCTATCATTAACATCCGCAATCAGTCGCGTTGTTTCTTCTCTATGACATACTTGGCACGAATTAGCCACATTGTTTAATGGGCTTTGAATTTTGTGATCTGTAAACTTTACTCCACCTTCACTTTTATAAGGCATGTGACAATCCGCGCAAGATACCCCTCTTTGAGCATGAACACCTGTCTGAAATACTTCAAAATCAGGATGCTGTGCTTTAAGCATTGGAGTTTTGCTGAGCGTATGAGTCCAATCAGTAAAATCTATATTGTCATAGTAAACTTCCATAGAATCAGCCGAAAAACCTTTATCCCATGGGAATGTTAAATACTTTCCTTCGCCCTTGAAATAGTACTCTACATGGCACTGTGCGCAGACTAATGAACGCATTTCTTGATGAGTTGCTTTTGTTATATCTTTGCCCATACGCTCAAATGCTTCTGAAAGTGCTGGACGTGTGATACGGAGGTTCATAGTTTTTGGGTCGTGACAATCTTGACAGCCAATAGGATTTACAATTTCGGAACCTTTATCAATCCATTTACCTTTGTAGAAATTCTCCACACCTACTTCTTTCATAAGGCGAGGCACATCGGTGCTTTTGCAAGTCCAACAAGTAGCTGCTTGTGGCGATGATTCCACTCCACCTGTACGTAAAGTATTTCTAATATCCTTGATAGCATAAGCATGTCCTCGACCTTGGTTATAGTCTTTTGAGAAAGCATATCCAGCCCACATAACAACAAGTTCAGGGTATTTTTCCAGATAGTTGTGCATAACAGAACCACCATGCGCGCTTTCGAACGTGGTATCTAATGTACCGAGATACGTTTCATACTGGCGTGGGAAGTTTTCGCCCCACACTTCATTTCGCGGTTCATAATCTGCCAAGGGTTTTAGAAACTGAAGAGTATTCATACCTTCAGAGCGCCTTTCTACAATTGAGCTGGCAAACAGCCCAATAAAAAATACTACTACTACCGTTGCGAAAAAAATTAACCAGCCAATCCATGGTTTTTGTGTAATGAGTTCACTAATTTTTTGCATATAAACTCCTGCTACTTAGTGTTTCTGTTTGGTTTAATAAGTTCGGGTACTGCACTTCCCGGAAGTGGGACTAAAGCATTTGGGGTTGAAGTGAGCGAATTCACTCTGCCATGAGGTACTTCTCTATGGCAATCCCAGCACTGTCTTTCTCCGCCTGCTAATGTAGAAGTTCTCTCCATGCTTCTCAAAGCAATTGGATGTAATAAATCGTTATGGCAACGTTCACAATTTTTCTGCACCGCTTCTGCACCCGCTTCCTTTATTCGGATAACTTGGGGTTCCAAACGCAGCGTAAACATTGTTGCGTGGCGCGCTCCATCGCTCGCCTTAAAAAGATACTTTTCGAATATATTGTCTTGTGGTACATGGCAATCGTTGCACGTTGCAACTCTCGCATGACTCCCATGTTTATAGGTCGCATAATAAGGTGCCATCACATGACAGTTAATACAAGTTTCAGGGTTATCTGAGAGATAAGAATGTGCTCGGGAGGTTATAACAATCTGAATGAACAAACCGCAAGCGACACCAAGTAGTATAATCACAGGAAATCGCCATTGCTTAGGAGGGATAACAAGTCTGAATACACTTGCTATTTTCCACTTAAAACCACTTTCCATGGACGTTCCTTATTTTAATCTATAAACAGATTTTTTTGTCTGCTTATAAACTAAAAAAGTTTTTATAATTAGGCAAGAGAATCCCGAATATTTTTTAATTTTTTATGGAATTAATCTTCTCGTTTGATGCAATTCGTAGATTTTCCAAAGTTTGGCTCGAAAGCATTTGATAAGCTTGTTCGCGGATTTTTCCCCAAGATTCATGTACCGGGCATGGCTTCTCAGCAGAACACCCCGGAAAGCCCAAAACACAGGTTGAAAACGATTCAAGTCCGTCTATTTGTGCAACAATATCAATAATTTTTATTTCAGAGGGCATTTTTGCCAAAAAGAAACCACCGTTTTTTCCCTTTTTAGATCCTACTATTCCCGAAGGAGTTAATCCCTGCAAAATTTTTGCTATAAATTCTTTAGGTGTTTTAGTATGCTCTGCAATTTCAGTGGCATTGAAGAGTTCCCCACTGCTCCGTGTGCTAAGAAACAAAACTGCTTGAATACCAATTTCACATTTTTTCGAAAAGAAAACTGTCATATTAAATCACTACACCAATATTTAATTTTATCTTAAGTTGCTCACTATTTCAGTAGTAGCATTTTTTTGGTTATGGTTCCGCTGTTTGATGAAAGAGTGTAAAAATAGATTCCGGAGCCTAACGCAGAAGCGTCAAATACAAATTCGTGCTTCCCTGCCGAATAATTTCCGTGTGCTAAAAGCTGTTTTTGTTCACCTAAAACGGAATAAACGGTAACCTGCACATTTGATTCTTCCGCCAGCTCGAAACTAATGGTAGTAGTCGGATTAAAAGGATTAGGGTAATTTTGATGCAATAACATTGAGTTAGGCAACGTATTTTCAGCAAACTGCACTGATAGAGGTTCCAATTTCTTTTTTGCATTTTCTATGCGCGCAAGAGATTCATTGATTCTTGTCTCCGTTATCGCTCCTACTGAGACGGCTGAGTCTAAAATTGTTGTAATAACATCAACAACTCTTTTAGTTTCACCACGATGACTCATGCTACTTCTATTGCAAAGAATAATGTCGCAGCCTGCCTTCACACTCATGATTACCGCTTCTTCAAATGAGTAATTTAGACTTATCGCGCCCATAAAAATATCGTCGGTAATTACAATTCCGTTATACCCCAATTCTTTACGTAATATCCCGTCAACAGTTTTTTCTGAGAGAGTTGCAGGATATTGATCATCAATTTTGGCGTTGTAAAGATGCCCAATCATAACCATGGGAACATTATTATCTTTAATAAGAGCTGAAAACGGGTAAAGTTCTTTCCTCGTCCAATAATTTGTAACATCAGTAAAACCATCATGTGAATCTGTTTGAGCTGAGCCATGCCCCGGGAAGTGCTTTATTGAGGTAAGAATACTCTCCTTTTCAAACTCTTCGATAAAGTACCCTGCATGTTTTGCCACGGTGAGAGTATCCGTAGAATAACTTCTGCTTAAACTTCCTATTACGCCGGTTGGGTTTATTAAAACATCCGCTACAGGTGCAAAATTTACATTGGCCCCAACTTGAACAAACCACCCCGCCATTGTTGAACTCCAAAAACGGGTTGAATCCTCGTTGTTAAAAAGAGTACCAAGTTCATAAGCACTGCGGGATTTCAAAAAACCGTTACTTGCATCCAAACGTACTACTCTACCACCCTCTTGATCTAAACACAAAAACGGAATTGTTTTTGCATAACTTTTTAAGTCATCGTTAAATTTTGTTATCTGTGCTTTAGAGGTAATATTAGCTTTATAGAAGATAAACCCACCAACGTTATGTTGCAATAGGTCGAGTGAATCGTTTGCGGTCATTGCTTTGCCAGCCGGTGTAACGATTACCATTTGCCCCATTTTTTGTTTTAAACTTTGTGCGTTTACAACACAAATGCTCATCAAAACAGAAAGTATTAGAAATTTAGTGGAAGAAAAAACCCGTTTTATCGAGTATAATTGATGAAATGTCGAATAACTATCCATGTATTCTCTTTCTTTGATAAGTTAGCAAATCCGTAAACATCCTTTTACAGAAATGATAAATGTTTTAGTAGTTTCGAAAAGTGACCAACTGCGATCCGATTTTAATTCCTACTCGGAAGAACTAGTTAATCACCAATTTGCGCATCCCACAGAATCAGAGACCCTGAATCTGAAGAATTTTCATTTTATTTTGGTTGATAAACAGAGTTTAGGCACGCCGATCACCGATTCTTTAATCTCAGAATCACGACGTAATGCCCCTGAATCCAAAATCATACTTCTCACTTCAGTAGATACTCTGAGCGAAAGATACAATTATCTTACTCGGGGAGTTCATCTCTTTCTCTCCGGCTCTTTTTCCCCAAAAAGAATTTATAATATACTCAACAAATTTAGCGACCCGGTTACTTTACCGGTTTAAGATCCTCGGCTTTAATTTCCATTTTATAAAGTGATTCGCCTTTTGCATTGAAGTACTCTACCTGAATTTTTCTTTCTTTCTTCTCTCCAACTATATTAAATTTTGCGAAATTCCTTGTTCGTTCAATTAAACTGCCGGCAATTCGCTTAGTATTTGTTTCAGTCCTGGGCCCACCTGCACCGGAAGTAAATGGAGAAATAGTGAAATCGTAAATAGGATAAAATCCTTCAGGCTTTTCAACAGAAACTTCCGAAAAGTGTCTATCTCCAGTTAGGAAAATTACCCCCGTGATTCCGTTTTCTACAATTCTGTCAATAATCATCTGCCGCTCAACAGGTAAAACCGCATAATTTTCATAGGCAGCTGAATTTGATATAAACTGTCCACCTATTGCAACAAACTTAAATGTTGCTAAGCTTTGCGAAAGAGATTCAATAAACCAATCAATTTGTTCT
>CALKUG010000017.1 GCA_937996765.1 uncultured Ignavibacteria bacterium | reverse complement strand
TGATGATGTTCGATTTCAGCGGAATTACCACCTACGATGAAACGCAAATAGTTGAAAGTTTTAGAAATTCGATATATTCTTCGATACAAACATTTAATTCGATTTACAAATTGTTTGATCATCAGCGGATGCAAGATTTGGAGTCAATTTCAAATCCGGCCGACTTAATGAAGGATTTTCTGAGCGGAATAGACTCAAATAATAGCTTTCCGATTTACATCGTAATAGATGAATATGATCATTTCACAAACGAGCTTCTTTCGTTCAACATCGGTTTGTTTAAAACGAGCGTATCTCAAAACGGTTTTGTGCGTAAGTTTTTTGAGGTGATAAAAACGTTCACGGGTACGGGTCTGGTTAAGCGGTTGTTCGCCACAGGTGTTACTCCGGTAACATTGGATAGCATGACATCGGGGTTTAACATAGCGGTGGATTTATCAGGCATTCACCAGTTTAACGGGATGTTGGGCTTTACCGATGCTGAGGTACATACATTGTTACAATACTACGAGATTGAAAATAGCGAATTGGTTCTTGCCGATATGCGAAGGTACTATAACGGTAGTCGCTTTTCCCTGAAAGCCGACGAGAAACTTTACAACTCGAATATGGTGCTCTATTTTCTGTTTCACATGTTAAATTCGGGTGAATACCCCAATCCTATTGTTGATAAAAATATCGTGAGCGATTACTCGAAGATTAGCGCAATATTTTCGCTGAATACATCCTCTGAAACACAGGATAAACTCAACGGACTTTTAGAAAACGGTGAGGTTCTTGCTGAATTAACGCAACAGTTCACTTTTCAGCGTGAGTTTACAACATCAGATTTGATTTCGCTATTGTACTATAACGGATTGCTAACAATCGGCGGATCAAAGTACGATAGAGTGCTATTTGTAATTCCCAATTATGTTGTGGAAGAGTTGTATTGGAAATACTTTGCAGAACTGTTACGAGTGCGTACTGTGCCCGCCCTCTATACTGTAGAGAGTATATTCGATGCGCTCGAACAGATGGCTGATGAAGGTAAAATTGATAAATGGGTTGAATTAATTTCCAATACACTTGCGCATTTGAGCAACAGGGATTTGCAAAAGTTTGATGAAAAATATATCAAAATGATTATGTTAGCATTTGGGCACCTCAGTACCCGATTCTTTATAGCCAACGAACGAGAAGTCAATCGTAAATACCCCGACTTAATGTTTCTCCGTAATCCCCAGTTCAATGTTAAACATCAATTACTGATTGAATTAAAGTACATAAAAATAGGCGATAAGCATTTACTCGAGCAAACGGTTGCGAAAGCAGTAGAACAGGTAACCGGATATCTGCAATTACCCGCAATCAAGAATCTCGATAACCTCAGTGCGTACGCTGTTGTGTTTGTTGGGGAAGTAGGACAGTGGTCAGAGGTCAGAGGAAAATGAATAATGAAAAAACAGGACTCAGGACGCAGGAAACTGGAAGCAGAGGGGAATGAATAATGAATAGGGAATAATGAAAAATCAGGACTCGGGACTCAGGGCAATCGAAAACGGCTGGGGGAAACCTTTGTTTCATCATGAAGTGATGGTATCCAGCTTTGGAGGGACTGTTGCACTTAAAATAGGATAAAGGACATAGGTCACAGGACAGAGGAACTCCCGGGACCAGGTGTCTGGCACCCGGCGCTTGGAATTACACCTGATCGGAATATATAACAACAAAGCCCCGGAACGGGGCTTTGTTGTTTGGTGAATGGCGGTAATTGCAAGGGCTACAGTCCCACCGAGGCGGGATTCCATCCTTTCAGGATGAAGAAATTATGTTCAAATCACAATATTCGAACCGTCCCGAGTCCTGAGTCCAGGGTCCCGAGTCCTGTGTGAAAATTATTTCGTTATCACCATCTTCCTAACACTCGTAAATTCTCCTGCTTGCAATCTGTACACATACATCCCCGATGGGAGGGCCGAGGCATTAAAATCAACAAAATGAACTCCCGCTGTTTTTACTTCGTCAACCAATGTGCTTACTTGCTCGCCCAAAACATTGTAAACGCTTAGTGTTACTTTGCTTTCTGCGGGGAGCTGATACAAAATTGTTGTGTTAGGATTAAACGGATTGGGATAATTCTGCTCGAGTGCGTACTGCACAGGTGTTGCGTTATTGTTTACTTCAACTGTGTGCGAGTACTCGAAACTGCCATCGGTATCAATCATTTTGAGGCGATAGTATTGTTTGCCATGCACAGGGTTGTTATCCGTAAACACATACTGTTTTGGTGAGTTGGAGTTTCCCGCAGCGGGTATTAAAGCAATTGTTTTCCAACCGCTACCGCCGTTGAGTCCGTCGGTTTTTTCTATTTCAAAAGCAAAGCTGTTTATTTCGGTTGCGGTGCTCCATTGGAGTTCAATGTTGTTGATATCGGATAAAGACCCACTAAACGCCAATAATTCGACAGGGAGCGGCGCTGCAACGTCGTACGATACGTTATCCACAAAAAGTGTACATGTTGTGGCTGTGTTATTGCCTGTAATATAGATTGCATCCAGCGTTGTAATGGGTCCGTTGATAACACCGTTACCTGTGAAAGCCGTCCACCCGGATCCTGCTAAATTGTATTGATAGAGTGTCCATGCTCCGCTGTTATCAACTGAAATGGCTGGACTTTTTTCGATAGCACTTGTTAGATTCTCATCAATAAAAACATAGGCTTGTGCGTTTGGTGGTGCTGTGGTTGTTTTCATCCAAAAGCCAATATATCCCGTTGTTCCCATTTGATAGTTACTTGCAGGAGAGCCACCACCAGAGAGGATGCGGGCAGTCCAATTATCCGGAAGGGAAGTGTTGTCTATCAAAATTATTCGTAAACTCCCAGTACCGCCATAAGCCTCAGTTGTGGTGCGCGATGTTGTGGAAGAGGTTGAAAGTCCGGCTGTAGAGCCCGATACCGTTGGGTTAGAAGTAAAGCGTCCTGCACTTGCTTCAAAATCGTCTAAAGTAACAATGGTTCCTGTGTATTGTACTTCGGAGCTTGCTGCGCTTTCGTTGAGGTATTTATCTAATGCGGAAACCTTATAGTAGTAGGTTGTGGAGGATGAAGATGTTGAATCTACAAAGGATGTAGCACTGCCGTACACACGTCCTACTATGGAGCTTGCGGCTGTTACATCAACACCTGAAGAAAGTGACCGATACACCACATACCAACGCGCATCGTCGCCATCGGAAGCAGCCGTGGGGGCTGACCATGAAAGTGAAACCCTGCCTGCATTTGCAGTTGCAGCTAAACCCGTTGGGGCATTTGGAGCCACGGCATTACGCCACGTGAGTGCGGGATTGATAGTGTTGTAATTAAACACTCTGTTTTTTAATGTGTCAAAAATGCTTTTGGTATTGGCAGTAATTTGTTCGGCACGGAAAAGCGACATGCCCGAAGTGGGGGTTGTGGTGCGGTTATAGCGCAGTTGATTTCCGATTTCGGTTGCAGCCCAATCAGAGGATGTTGGTTCAAGACGGTAAGCACCATTGCCCGAAAAAACATCACGTGAGTTACGTTGGGTTATCCACCAAGTGAGCAGGGAATTATAATCCTGAGCTCCGCCAATTTGCCAATAGAGTTGGGGCATAACATAGTCAACGGATTGAGCAGTTAGCCAGGCAACTGCATCGCACCAAATAGCGGAATAAGCCGACATACCCGAAATTCCCGAAGGCGTTCCCGTTTTCCAGATTCCAAAAGGACTAATACCAAATCGAACATGGGGTTTTGCCGCAACAATTGCGTTTTTAATTTGTTGAACAAAGATGTTTACGTTATCGCGTCGCCAATCGTCTATGTTCGAAAAACCGCGCGGTTCGTTTGCAAAGGTTGTGGCATCGTTAAACGAGATTCCCGTTTCGGGGTAGGGGTAGAAATAGTCATCGAAGTGGATGCCATCCACATCGTAGCGATTTACAATATCCATGATAACAGATTCAACATAGTTGCGAACAACTTGTTGCCCGGGATCGAGGAATTTTTTAGTTCCGAATGTTAATATATAACTCGGTTGTGTAACTGAGATGTGTGAAGAATGAACACTTGAAGAAGAAGTTGAAACAACCGCGCGGAAGGGGTTAATCCAAGCATGGAGTTCCATCCCTCGAGCATGAGCTTCGGTGATTGCAAAAGAGAGGGGGTCCCACAACGGAGAGGGGGCAGTTCCTTGGGTGCCTGTAAGCCACTCGGACCAAGGTTCTAAGGTACTTTGGTATAACGCATCCGATGAAGGGCGTACCTGCAAAAACACGGTATTAATACCCGCATTTTTAAGAGTATTGAGCATTTCACGGAGCTCTTTTTGTTGTGTTGCAACCGATGCCGTTTTTGAAGAAGGCCAATCGAGGTTGGAAACAGAGGAAATCCACACACCGCGCAATTCACGTTTTGGCGTGGTTTGGGAAAAGGCAGATATAAATGAACAAAACAGTATTGCAGTTATAAATATGTAGTGACGCATAAACTCAATTCCGAGCTTTAAATTATTGGAAATATACGGAACAAAGATAGGGAAAATAGGACAGAGGACAGAGGACACAGGACACAGGAAATTGAGAATTGAGAATTGAGAATGAAAAATTGAAAACAGGACTCAGGACTCAGGACTGTGGACTCGGGAAACTGGAAGCAGTGGGGAATGAATAATGAATAGGGAATAATGAATAATGAAAAAACAGGACTCAGGAATCTGGACTCAGGACTCGGGACTCGGGGCAATTTGGATATTATGGTGGGAACATATTTCTTAATCCCGAAGGGATTAAATAACGAGCTTGCTCGTGACTGTAGAACGTGAATTTGCCCCACTATTATTTCAATGCCGTAGGCATTGGATGTCTGTAGAAAACTACAGACATCCATTCTCCCGAATAAATTCTGGACAGGCTCTAACGGGAATAAAAAAAGCCCTCTAAATACGAGGGCTTTCCAATTTGTTTTTCGAACGAAGTTCGTTTTTCCCGAGTCTTGAGCGAACAAACTTGTTCGTTCGCGAAATCCCGAGTTTACTCGGGGCTGAGTCCCGAGTCCTCTGTGAAATTTATTTCACCAAATTCATTTTCTTTGTAGCAACAAATTCACCTGCTTGTATCTTATACAAATACATACCAGAAGTGAGGTTGGTTGCATTAAAATCAACTGAGTGCATGCCTGCGGTTAAGGTGCTGTTTACTAAAACGGCAACTTCTTCACCTAAGGTGTTGAACACGGTTAATTTTACATCACTATCCTTAGCCAAAGCAAAAGATATTTTTGTGCTTGGGTTGAACGGATTAGGGTAGTTCTGCTCGAGTGAGAATGTAGCAGGGGTTTCACTTACTGATGAAGAAACCACAGAAGAATACTCAAATGAACCATCGGTATCAACTTGTTTTAGACGGTAGTAGTAGTTACCTGCATTAAGGTTTCCATCTACAAACGAATACTGTTTTTGAACATTGCTATTACCTGCACCTGAAACAAAACCAACTTTGGTGAATGTGGTGTTACCTACAGAGCGTTCCACTTCAAAACCATAGTTATCTACTTCAGTGGCTGTAGCCCAGTTGAGGGTGATTGCATTACCTGCAGATGTTGAAGTGAAGGAGGTGAGTTCCACGGGGAGAGGAACAACAACATCACTGGATGCAATTTCTCTTGCATTAGTATAACCCGTAGAAAAATCTAGGTTTAGTAACGCACCCGAACTTGCATTATAAGTGCTTATTCTATTTCCGGCGTTTACTACATAAAGCGTACTTCCTTTAATTGTTAATCCAGTAATACTACTAATACCGGTAATTGCTGTAAATCCGGAATAATCTGTTCCATCAAGATTTAGCTTTAATACAGTACTGCTTCCGGCAACATAAAGAGCATCCCCTTGAACAATTACTTCGGAACAAGTGAGATTAGTTGCCAAAGATTTAATTGTAATCCAAGTTGATCCACCATTAGTTGATTTGGAAACAAATCCTTGATCAGCGGGAGTGTAGATAGTATTCGCCAGATAGATGTTATTGCTTGCATCAAAAGCAACACCTTTTGGGTCTTCAGTTAATGTAATTGCACTACTTACAAGAGCACCTGTTGTTGGATTGACGATGTAGAGCTTTTGAGTTTCATTCGCTAATATTCCCAGATTTCCCGATGAGTTTACTGCTACATCAAATGGTTTTTGAACCGCTGCATCAATACTAAAGCCAATTGTTGTGCCATTAGATTGATATTTGCCAAAAGCTGTAGATGTTGTTCCGCCAAAATCTTTAATAACTAACAAATTACCATCGGTGTCTAATGTTAATCCCCAGACTCTCTGTAGTCCGGTGATGATGTCAGTTTTAGAATTTCCATTAGTTGCGTCAATTCTTGTCACTTTACCTTCAGCAGTAGCTCCTGATGTCAAATAAACATAACTTTGTGAAAAAGATTGAATTGAAAAAACGAAAAGAATGTAAAGTACATAT